>CAZSRN010000175.1:0-5054 GCA_964609115.1 uncultured Veillonellaceae bacterium
CGGACTCTTGTTGAACGGGTTGGAAGGCTTCGGCGAAGTCGTGTTCAATACCGGCATGACCGGATACCAGGAAGTTTTGACTGATCCTTCTTATGCGGGCCAGATTGTAACAATGACATATCCCTTGATTGGCAATTACGGTGCGAATCCAAAGTTTGACCAAGCGCGTCAATCCTTTGTGAGGGGATTTATTGTTTCCGAGTTGTGCGAAAATCCAAGCAATTGGTGCGAAGAGGGGAGCATCACCAGTTATCTTGAACAGCGAAAAATTCCTTGCCTGTGCGATGTCGACACACGTGCAGTAACGCGAAAGATTCGTTCTCATGGAGCGATGGAGGGGCGAATTGTTCGGGAAGAACGGGATACGGCGCAGGTGGTGCAAGAGATTGCGGGTCATGTTGGCGCTGATTTGGTAGCAGAGGTGACGACCCCGGAAATGTATCGGATTCCACACGTGGGGAAAGCACCTCATGTGGTGGTAATGGATTTCGGCATCAAGCAAAACATTTTGCGGTCGTTGTCGTTGTTTGGGGCGGATTTGACCGTGGTGCCCGCCTCAACCGACGCCAAAACCATTTTGAATTTGAATCCGGATGGTGTTTTTCTCTCCAATGGACCCGGAGATCCCAAAAGGGTAACGTATGCCATTGAAACCATCAAGCAATTGATCGGAAAGAAACCCATGTTCGGAATTTGTCTCGGACACCAGCTGCTTGCCCTGGCGTTGGGGGGCGATACCTACAAGCTGAAATTTGGACACCGGGGAGTCAACCATCCCGTGAAAGATTTCAATCATGACCGGGTTTACATTACTTCGCAGAATCATGGGTACGTCATTGATGAGAAAACGGTGGCGGCGATGGATGTTACCGTGACTCATCGCGCCGTCAACGACGGCACGATTGAAGGAATGCGACATAATCACCTGCCCGTTTTTTCCGTTCAGTATCATCCTGAAGCGGCGCCTGGACCGGATGACAACGTGTATTTGTTTCAACAGTTCAATGACCTGATGAAGGGAGGCTGCTGATATGCCGAAACGGGGAGATCTTCGGAAAATCATGGTGATCGGTTCCGGGCCGATCGTTATCGGACAGGCGGCCGAATTTGATTATGCGGGTACACAAGCTTGCCGGGCGTTGAAAGAAGAAGGGCTGGAAGTAGTCCTGGTCAATTCCAATCCGGCGACCATCATGACCGATACCAATATCGCGGATCGGGTGTATGTGGAACCGTTGCTGCCTGAATATCTGGAGGAAATTATTGCGAAAGAGCGGCCGGATGGCTTGCTGGCAACTCTAGGCGGACAAGTGGGGCTGAACCTGGCTGTTAAGATAGCGGAACGCGGGACTTTGGAACGGTATAATGTGGAGTTGCTGGGAACACCGCTGGAAGCCATCAAGAAAGCGGAAGACAGGGAACTGTTCAAGAAGGCGATGCAGGAAATCAACCAACCGATCCCGGAGAGCGATATTGTTGAAACAGTCGAAGCCGCCCGGGATTTTGCGCGCAAGGTCGGCTATCCGCTGATTGTCCGTCCGGCTTATACTTTGGGCGGAACCGGCGGTGGAATCGTAAATAATGAAGAAGAACTGGACGACGTTGTCAACCGGGGCCTGACCCACAGCATGATTTCACAAGTGCTGATTGAGCGCAGTGTTGCCGGATGGAAAGAAGTCGAGTATGAGGTCATCCGTGATGCGGCCAATAACTGCATCGTAGTCTGCAACATGGAAAATATCGATCCGGTTGGTGTTCATACCGGAGACAGCATCGTTGTGGCGCCTTCGCAAACGTTGACGGATCATGAATACCAAATGTTGCGCTCTGCATCGCTGAACATCATCCGAAAGCTGGGAGTCGAAGGCGGATGCAATGTTCAGTATGCTTTGGATACGAAGAGTACAAACTATATTGTCATCGAAGTCAACCCGCGGGTTAGCCGTTCAAGCGCGCTGGCATCCAAAGCAACCGGGTACCCCATCGCCAAAGTTGCAACCAAAATCGCTATCGGGTATCGGCTGGATGAAATTGAAAACGCAGTCACAGGCAAGACAAAAGCTTGTTTTGAGCCTTCGCTCGACTATGTTGTTCTTAAAGTTCCCCGTTGGCCCTTCGATAAATTTGCTGGTGCCGATCGCGAGTTGGGAACCCAAATGAAGGCAACGGGCGAAGTGATGGCGATTGACCGAACGTTCGAAGCAGCGTTGCTGAAAGCGGTCCGGTCTTTGGAAATCAAGGCGCATCGTTTGCAACTTCCGGCTATTGCAGCCTTGACGGATGAACTGGTTCGCGAAAAATTGTCGGTAACGAACGATGAACGGCTGTTTGTTGTGGCGGAAGCTCTACGTCGCGGTATTGACCCGAAAGAGATTGCCCGTATTACAACAATCGATCCATTTTTCATCGATAAAATCCGCCGTATTGTTGCCATGGAACAACGGGTGGTAACTGAGCCGATGACGCCGCAGCTTATGCGTGCTGCGAAACGCTGCGGATTGGCGGACCGGACTATTGCCGAATTGACGCTGACGGCGGAACAGGATGTCCGTAGCCGGCGCAAACGATGGAATATTTTGCCCTGCTATAAAATGGTGGATACCTGCGCTGCTGAATTTGAAGCGGTTACGCCGTATTACTATTCAACCTATGCGCAGGAAGACGAAGTGCGGACTTCCGACCGGCGTAAAGTGCTGGTGCTTGGCTCCGGACCTATTCGTATCGGGCAGGGAATCGAATTCGACTATTGCTCGGTTCATTCCGTGTGGGCGCTTCGGGAAATGGGGATTGAGTCGATTATCATCAACAATAATCCCGAAACGGTTTCCACCGACTTTGACACTTCAGACCGCCTGTATTTTGAACCCCTGACGATGGAAGACGTGATGAATGTCATCGAGAAGGAAATGCCGGAAGGCGTCATTGTTCAATTCGGCGGGCAGACAGCCATTAATCTTGCAGGCCCATTGACACGGGAAGGCGTCAAAATCATGGGGACTTCGCTGGAATCCATCGATACGGCGGAAGACCGTGAAAAATTCGATGCATTTTTAGAAGATCTATATATACCCAGGCCCAAAGGCGCCAGTGTTACAGATGCGGGAGCGGCCATAGCCGCGGCCAACCGTATCGGATATCCGGTGGTGGTTCGTCCTTCCTACGTGTTGGGCGGGCGGGCCATGGAAATCGTATATAATGAAGGAGACTTGCGGCATTATCTGACCTATGCGGTGCAGGCATCTCCGGACCGTCCCGTACTTGTTGATCATTATATGCAGGGCACGGAAGTGGAAGTAGATGCTGTCAGTGATGGTAAGGACGTTTTGATTCCGGGGATCATGGAACATATTGAAAGGGCTGGAGTTCATTCCGGCGACAGCATTGCAGTCTATCCTCCCGTTACCCTTACCGAGGAAATCAAAAATACCATTGTGGACTACACGGTGCGAATGGCAAGGGCTCTTGCGGTTAAAGGAATTATAAACGTTCAGTATGTTGTGTTCGGGGGGCAGCTGTATGTGATTGAAGTGAATCCGCGTTCCAGCCGCACCGTGCCGTTTTTAAGCAAGGTTACCAAAGTCCCGATGATAAATTTGGCGACACGTGCGGCCATGGGGCAAACTCTAGCTTCCCTCGGATACACCACGGGGTTGCTTGAACCGGCAGAGTACACGGCAGTCAAGGCTCCCGTATTTTCGTTCGCCAAGATTACGCAGGTTGATATTGCGTTGGGACCTGAGATGAAATCGACCGGCGAAGTCATTGGTCTGGATTATCATTTTGAAAGAGCTCTTTATAAGGCGATCATTGCGTCCGGTATTCAGATCCCGGATGAAGGCGTCATATTGTTTACCATTGCCGATAAGGACAAGCAAGAGGCATTGGCCATTGCACGGGGCTATTCGGAACTCGGCTATCGAATTATGGCGACGGAAGGAACCGCAAAAATGTTTGCAGCGGAAGGCATTAAGGTGGAGTCCGTGCGAAAAGTCTCAGAAGGCTCTCCCCATATTCTGGATCTCATTCGCAGCGGCATTATTCGGATGGTGGTCAGTACTCTGACGACGGGAAAATTGCCGGAAGCGGATGGATTCAAAATTCGCAGGTCTACGGTGGAACATGCAATCCCGTGCCTGACTTCTCTGGATACGGCGCGAGCAGTCTTGGACGTGTTGACAGTGACACGCCGCCGTAGGTTAATATATTCCATGGCGTTGCAGGATTACGCAGGCGCTAACGCCCACGGGCGGGAGAAGGGTTAACATGGCGGAAGATTCAAATCCGGCGGAAGGATGGGAGTATCCCGATACCCTTCCCGCGATGCATGAAGGGTTTTCTTTGCAGCGTGAAAATCACTGGGAGGGGCTCCTCTATCGTATTTTTTCATATCGGGATGAAATGAATCGACGCAGTGCGTCCATTGTGTATGACAAAAACACGCAGGAATACATGTTGCGGGTACGCATCGGCCTGACGGAATATTGTGATGTGAAATTCATTCACGGTGATCTCCAGGTTTTTGAATCAATTCTGCAGACTGCACTGTTTCCCCGATTGGAAACCTTGAGGCGGTGTGTTCCTGAACGGATGGAATCACTGTTTCGGGATAAAAAAATACTGGAATGGGCCTGTGAATTTGATTTTCCCCAACAAATCAACGACTTTGAATTATATCTTAGTCCGAAGAATTGTGTTCAGTTTACGAATGGATCTTACTTAATTCTGGACTACTCGGATTTTCCCCTGAATAGTTCATTGCGTTTTTTCTATAATGTATTTCGGGATGACTTTTTTGCAGAATACCTTGTTTTAGGCGCTCCCCAAGCGACGCAGCGTTTTGATGTCAAGACGATACCGGAGCTGACGGAGAAACTAAAAAAAGAATTAGAGCCGGCAACGCTTGACTTGCGAGCCAGGATTGAAACTGCCCAGTCGCTGCGAAGCAGAAGTTTCGCGGCTAATGATTGACAGAACCGCCGATATCCAGTAGAATATATTCTGCAGTCCAGTTTTGGCCCGGTGGTGTAGTGGTTAACATGCCGCCCTGTCACGGC
>CAZSRN010000176.1:0-3917 GCA_964609115.1 uncultured Veillonellaceae bacterium
TTGGCCAGTTCGTGGCAAAGACCCACCATGAGCTTCATGGGCGTGGTAATAGCCCGGGTAATGGCCCATCCGGCAACAAGCAGGAGTATGGCTGCAATAACGAAGCAAACGATCATAACCATTACGGCAGTTCGCTCTGCCGCGGCGGTAGCCAGGCTCATCGTTTCCCCCCGTTTGGAATAATGCGTGGACCACTCTTGAAAATCCTTTACATAAGCGCCTGCGGCAGGAATTCCTTTTGCTGCATACAAGACATACGCTTCGGCATTTTTATTTTGCATGGCAAGAGCAATAATCTCAGCTCTGGCGTTTCGATAGGCTTGTCCGGAAATTTTTACTTTTTCGAACAGTTCTTTTCCTTTGGGTCCCATCGGTATTTTACTTATAGCGGCGGCATTTTTGTTGATTTGGGCGTCATAGTCGGCAATGGATTGATTCAATACCTGCTTTCTTTGAGCGTCGCTGGTTAACATCAGTTCCAGCACCCGCCCGTTGCCGGCATAAACAAGACTTTCGGTTTTAGAGATGATGTCGTTGGGGACAAAATTTTCCGCATACATCTCGTTAATGCTACGATTGGCAACTTTCGTCTCATAAAAGCCGAGCGCCGCCATGGATACCAACGCGACAAAGGCTATGGCGATCATCAGCGCCATTTTCTTTCCAATGCTCAGGTTGTCTAAAAATCTCATCTTTTCCTCCTCGATTTTCGCGCCAAAATATACGCATTATTAGGGTAAAGTTCCGAAAACAAAACAGATCCAAGAATGCTTGGACACTGTCAACAACGTGCTGCGAAAAGTCACCTCGCTTCCAGAGTGCAACCGTACTTCAGAATGTCAACAAACATCCTTTTTAGTTTATTTTAGTTTATTTTTCCAGTTACTTCTATTTACATTCTTATCCCCATTTTTCCATGAAAAAGCCGCTTTTCACTCCCAAAAGGATAAAAAGCGGCTAAATGCGACAAGCTCTCCCTCTTTATTCATCTTTGTCTATCGACAGCTTCATCATCTTTATCGCAGTCCCTAACGTAATTCGAGCATCCATGTCATCAAGGGACACTCCCAAAATCCGTTCCAGCTGCCGTTTTCGGAACATTAACGTCTTGTAATGAATCGACAGCATGCCGGCCGCACTCTTCAAGTTGTCGCTCAGCATGATGAACTCCAGCGTGGGCAGGAGTTTCAGTTTTCTTTTTTTGTCATATTGCAGCACCGGCCCTAAGGTTCGCTCGATAAAGCGGATTAACTGCTTGTGATCACTGATAAAGGGAAGAAGCTGCAATAACCCGATGTCTTGATAGTGGAATATTTTGCGCTGGGGCCAAATTTTCCGCCCGCTATGTACGGCAACAACAGCCTGCCGATAGTGGTTTCCCATTTCATACAGGTTTTTTGCGGTTTCGGCGACTCCAATGGAAATATCCAATTCCGGCCTGTGCTGCATGATGGTTTGCACTATTTCTTCGGCTTGTTTGACCTGATCCATTTTTCGCGTGTGCGCCGCTTCATCGCATAGGCGAAGAATCCCCAGTCCTTCCACTCCATCCCATGAAATCGTCTTTTCGTCGTCCAGCTCATCGACAATGGAATCCACCAGCGGTTGGTATATTTCGGGCCGATCCGTCCAGTATTTTCGGGTTTTTCCCTTGTATGCGTTCATGACAAGCAAATAACAATTGAAAGGCCCCTTGGCGCGTTTCCCGAGCATTCGCTTGCCGGCGGACAATATCTCGGTGGAAGGCGTCGCCTGGCGGATCAAGTCGTTGAGAAAATCATTCTTTCTTTTGCGTTCGTATGATGCTATGAGTAATCGTTCATCATGCCGCCGTTCCGTTACATCGATAAATGTCGCGAGATACCCGTCATCCAGAATTGCCCCATTGACCATGAGCAGACGAATTTCACCATTTTTGCAGGTAATCTTTGCTTCAGCCGGCTCAAGGCGCAGCGGGTATTCTTTATAGGACGCCATCGCATTTTCCCACAAATTGATTCGTTCGTTGCGGTATTTTTCATCCGGGTAGGCCAATTTCCACCAGCTTGATATGGTTGGCACATCATCCAATGTGTAGCCGAAAGTTTGCACAAATTGCGTATTGACAAACTCGTTACGCCCATCGTGTCGATTGCCGTACACCAATGGAACCGGAAGATGCTGGGCGAACTGACGAAATTTTTCTTCACTGGCGCGCAATGCCGCTTCCATTCTTTTTTGGTCTGTGATATCAACAATAATGGAATACAGGGCCGCACACTGTTTCCACAGGGTGGGCACAACATACACGACAACGTCACGAATTTGCCCATCCGCCAATCGGTGCCGACTCTGGAAAGAAGTGGACTGCTGGTCCTGAACCTGTGTAATGATCTCCCGTAATATTCTCTCCGGTAATAAATCAAGCTGTGTTATTGTCATTGTCATCAGTTTCTCGGCACTCCACCCGTAAAAGCGGGCTGCCGCAGAATTGGCCTGCAATATCTGTCCAGTGTCCGGATTCACAACCAACATCACCAACAGATGATGTATAATCAGATCTTTTTGTTGTTCTGCAAGAATAAATTCAACTTTTGAGATTTCGGGCACACTGCTCCATCCTTTTTCCTTCAATATACTCCTTGGCCGACCCGGCCGCGTGTTTATGGCATCGCGGACATATCATTATCAATATCATAGCCCGCCGGGGTTGTCAAACAATACATAAAGGGCAGCATCCGCCTTTGGGTACATTTCATCAAAAGACGGATATCTGCCCCAATTTTTTTTATCAAGCAAAGAGGGTTTTCTGAATCGGCAAAGAAATATATATTCGAAATTTCAAACTATTCTAATTTTGGGAGGTGACGTTTCGTGAAAAAAGCCAATGAGGGTACCGCGTCCAAAAAGGCCGATCCAAAAGCAACAAAAGCTTGTTCATGCACTTGCGTCTGCCCCAGCACCGGCGCCAAGGCGGGGCAAACCGAAACCATCCATGAAACCATCGGGGTTACTACCGCCTGATGACCGAAGAGTGCAACACGCAACCGTTTCTGCATTTTTTTCGGACTCCGTCCGGGCAGCGCTATGTCTATGATGTCAACCGAAATGTTTTTTTTGAAACCGATGAAATCACGGACGCCGTTCTTCAATCATGGCGAAGCGGCATCCGTGATTCGGCTTTGCCGGAGAAATTACAGGCCGATTTCCCGAAGGCCGCTCTGAAATCATCTTTGCATACTGTCCGGCTGTGGGCGAAAAAAGGATATCTTTCCAGCCACCGGCCACAACGGTTTTGTTTTCCCCTCACCGGGCCGGAAATTCGCGACCAGTTGAATGGTCATATTCAGCAGGTCATTCTGTGCATCACTGAAAATTGCAACCTGAGATGCCGGTATTGCGTATACAGCGGCAGTTACAAAGGGTACCGCGGGCATAGCCCGATTCATATGTCCGAGCCGACAGCGCTGAAAGCGTTGTCATTTTTTTTGCGGCATTCCGAGCTGGAACCGGCAGGACACGTCTCATTCTACGGCGGCGAACCGCTGCTCCATTTCGATCTGGTCCGAACCTGCGTCGCTTACTGCAATTCCGCGCATAACGGCAAAAAAATACAGTTTAACCTTACCACCAACGGAACCTTGCTGAATGATTCCACCATGGATTTTTTGGTTGCCCATGACTTCGGAGTGCGCGTCAGCTTGGACGGTCCAGCGGCGATCCATGACGCAAACCGCATATTTCGCAACGGCGCGGGAACCCATCAACGAGTCATGGCAAACCTGACGCGGTTCAAATCCCGCCACCCGGATTACTTTGCCCGTAAGGTTTCCTTGATTTCGGTGGTTGGCTGGCCCTACGACCTTCAAAACGCCCGTCATTTTTTTCAGACGGATAAAACGGTATCCACCTTGCTCCCCGCCGTGGAAGGAGTCATT
>CAZSRN010000176.1:3927-5030 GCA_964609115.1 uncultured Veillonellaceae bacterium
TTCGTCGCGGAACTTCTTACTTCGACTCGCGACCGGCGCCGGCCGAAACCATCGGAATGTTGGCGCAGCTGGAAGATGAATACTGCCGACTAATGGCCGCCCAAGAAGCGATCCCGCCTTATCCGGCAAGCCTGTTTCACCGCCGGATGGCGTACTTGGCCCAGCGTGACGCGGAATGTTTTCTGGACGACGACCGTTATCCCAACGGCATTTGTACTCCCGGGGTCAGGCGTCTGTTTGTTACAGCTTCGGGACGCTTTCAACCTTGCGAAAAATTTAATGACAGCCTGTATATCGGCGATATAGACAACGGCTTTGATGTCGATGCCATCCAAAAAATGTTGGCGGACTATGTGGATATCTGTCAGGATCATTGCCGCAGTTGCTGGGCGCAGCGGTTCTGCACGGCCTGTTTTGTTTCCTGCAACGGACAGGGAATCGACGTGGAGAGAAAAGCTGATTTCTGTGCAGGCGAACATCGCCGGATTTTGAATAGCTTCATTCTCTATTTCCGTATTCTGGAACAAAATCCCGAAGCTTTCGCCGCGCTGAAAGAAATAGAATGGGATTGATTTTTCCGCTGCCATAATTTTTGGAGAATCAAAACTCAGGGCTTCTTTGAATCCGGATCGTGCGGGGAATGAAACTCGCCGTTCCAGGCGGTGGCGTTGCCGCTAAGCGCAGTGTAGAGACAGGCCGACATCGCCGCAATGTAATCGCCGGCATAGTCCTGCTCCAGTTGGGTTTCAGTGAAAATACTGATGAGCACCGGCCCGCCAGGGCCTTCGACAATGCCGACGTCCGCCAGCACATCATCCAGGTCGCCGATTTTGTGCATAACCCGGCGATCCTGCAGGTAACGCGCCATCTCGTCCGAAAAAATGCTCTGCGCCATTGCGTTCAGCATGAAATCCGTTTTCTCGGCGTTGATCAGCCGCCCTCGGTAAAGTTGCTCGAACAGAACCGCCATATCCCGCGCGGTGGTGATGTTGGAGTAGCCATAAGTATTGCGGGCCCCAGCGTCGCGGATGGTCGTGCTGGTCATGCCCAAAGAAGCAAACAGGGCGCGGATTTTTTCCGGGCCGATTTTTTCTTCGATCTCG
>CAZSRN010000177.1:0-5022 GCA_964609115.1 uncultured Veillonellaceae bacterium
AATAACGAGGGACATCTGGTACTCCCGTTCCAGCCGCTCCTGCACCACATCCATGTGCAGCAAGCCGAGAAATCCGCAACGGAAGCCAAAGCCGAGAGCTGCGGAGGTTTCCGCTTCAAAGGTTAACGACGCATCATTCAGCTGAAGTTTTTCCAGCGCTTCCCGCAGATTGTCGAACTCGCTGCTTTCCACCGGATACATGCCGCAATACACCATCGGCGTTACTTTGCGATATCCCGGCAAAGGCTCCTTGGCTGGGCGGGCTGCGTCCGTGATGGTATCGCCGACCCGGACTTCCTTCAGGTTTTTGATTCCGGCAATCACGTATCCGACCTGCCCCGGTCTCAGTTCCGGCATGGCGGTAAGCGATGGACGAAACACGCCGACTTCGGTCACTTCAAAGCTGCGTCCGCTATGCATCATCTGTATTCTCATTCCGGCGGAAATGATGCCGTCCATGATACGCACATAGGAAATAACCCCGCGATACGAATCAAAATGCGAATCAAAAATAAGTGCGCGCGTGGGTGCTGCCGTATCAGTCCCTGGAGGCGGAATGCGATTCACGATGGCTTCCAGAACCTCCGGCACTCCTTCGCCGGATTTTGCGCTCACCAAAACTGCGTCACTCGCGTCAATGCCGATGACTTCCTCGATTTCCCGTTTCACTTTCTCCACATCGGCGCTCGGCAAATCAATTTTGTTGATAACCGGTATGATCTCCAGATTGTGATCCAGCGCCAGATACACATTGGCCAGCGTCTGCGCCTCGATTCCCTGCGATGCGTCAATCACCAGCAAAGCCCCTTCACAGGCCGCCAGACTTCTCGATACTTCATAGGAAAAGTCGACGTGCCCGGGGGTGTCGATCAAATTCAACATGTATGTTTCGCCATTTTGCGCCACATAATCGAGCCGCACGGCCTGCGCCTTGATCGTAATGCCCCGTTCCCGCTCCAGATCCATTTGATCCAGCAACTGGTTTTCCATCTGACGGGCGGTTACGGTGCCGGTAATCTCGATCAACCGGTCGGCCAGGGTCGATTTTCCGTGATCAATATGGGCGATGATGGAGAAATTCCGAATATGGGAAGTGTTCAAATCATAGCTCCTTTTTCCTTGCGAATCTATTCCTTCTTAATTATATTGACTTTAGCCCATCGGTCAAGTCCCGGCAAAACTATTAAAAAGAACCGTCAAGCGACGGTTCTTTTTTGATCAATTGCTTTCCTGCGGAGGCGGCGGAACCTGGGATTTAAAATTCACCGGAAGTTCCAACGGCTTGACGGGAACGCTTTTAAGAATAGTATTCAAGCGGTTTGTCAGCAAATCAATATCCTCGTCCCCCTGAACGATCTCCATGATCGGCGTATCCCCAATCGCAATTTTCTTGTCGGCCGAAGTTGCCGTCATCGCGTCTATGCCGGATTTCTTATACGCAACGGCAAGATGGCCGCCAATCATAAAGGCCCTTTCCGCTCCCGAAACGGTTCCGCTTTTTGCCGGTTTTGTCCAAGCCTCTCCATTCAGGTTGATCGTTCCGTTTTCGACTTTAACAAAACCATTGGAATAATCGGTAAGGTGTTGGGAAAGCTTTTTAACACGAGTCGAATTTGTCGGATGGTCAGAGGGATTCAAAACTTCGCCAAAAAAGTTTTTCCCCTTGTCGCCGTGCCTCTCGCTCATTCTTTGCCAAAGAGCAGCTCCGGCTCCAGGATTGTATCCAGCCCCGGCAGCATACTGGAAGGATAAGTCGTCCGCCTCGTATTCATTGGGTAAGGTAACATTTTTCGCCGTCATGTACCGAAGCGCCAATATGCCCAAAATTTCCGAATACAGAGTGCGGTTCTGGTTTACTTCACGGAAAGCCGACTGTAAGACAATGAAAGGAATCATTTTATCCGGCCTGTGGAAAGAATGGTTTCGCTGGCCGTGACCCAACTCATGGGCCAATACAAAGGCAATCATGTCTTTATTCTCGTCCAGTTCCTTAAAAGAGCCCTGATTGATACTGATTACATGGCCGGGAGAACAAAAAGCGTTAAAATCCTTTTGCCCGTTCACGAACCATTTGTACGGATACTGGATCGGTTTATCCCTGTTGGCTTCCACCATGAGTTTCTGCATAATTTCGTTTGTAGCTGCATTCGCCGCCGGATCGGCGGAAACACCGTACTGTTTCCGATAGGTCGCCATAAGCGAAGCCCCGCCGCCCTCCGTGTTCATATAAGAAACCATCGATTTCAAAAAAGCGTATTCGATTGCCGAATTCAACAGAACCCGTTCCAGTGCGCTCAACGCATAGACCTGCCGCGGCGCTACCATCCCCGACGAAAACGGCATAAGCAGCAGGGTTACGATTAAGACTTTCAATACGAGGTTTTTCACAAAGGATACTTTCAGCAGTGGAATCACTCCATTTCTTCCGTCATAAATCGCTACAGGCCCTATCCCCAACCAACCGGTTGTAACAGGGACACATTTGAAAATAATTATAGCATTGATGGTCCGCCCCAGACAATATTTTATGAGCTTTCCAATCCATGGGAGCGCACAAATCATCTACCCGCAGGAGATTATCCGTTTTCCGCAGCCACTTTACTGCAAATAATTCAAGAACGGTAGCGGGATTTCCCTTGCATTTTCCGATCCGGCGTGCTAAAATACTTTCCGTAGCCTGTGTAACCTGTGCACAAGGAGGTGAATCCCTTGCCACAAATCAAATCTTCCATCCGCAGCGTAAAAACTGATGCTGAAAGACGCGCCAAAAATTTTGCCGTAAAATCTTCCGTGAAAACAGCTGTCCGTAAAACAGTCGAAGTCGCGGCCGCCGGCAAAGTTGAGGACGCCACGACCCTGCTTGCTAAAGCGGCAAGCACGATCGATAAAGCTGCGTCCAAAGGCATACTTCATAAAAATGCAGCCGCACGCAAAAAATCGCGTCTGGCTAAAAAAGTTAACGCCGCAGCCGAATAAGGTTTTTTTCGTGTATTCCTTTAACTCCCTGTCCATTTTGGGCAGGGAGTTTTGTGTTTTCCGGAGCATTGTTCACTGGCACAGTTCAATGATAATCCGTTCCAGATAGGGTTTGGGATCGCGACCGGACCTCGCGGCCACATTGGCATCCGCCAACGTCAATAAAGCTTGTTTCAGGGATTCGCTCCTAAAGGAACGGCTTTGGGCAATCACCCGGTTCACCATACCGGGACTGCCGCCTTTTGCCCCCAGCGCCGCCGTCATTTCAGCTTCCGAACCCTGCCGGTCCATCACTTGCCGGATCTGCCACCAGCGACGGACATTATAGGCCAGCAACCCGATGATTTTTAACGGAGGTTCCTTGCTGACAAACAGTTCTTCCAGTCGCGCCAATGCTTTCGCCACATTGCGCCGGGACAATGCATCCGTCATCGCAAAAGCGGAAACTTCCGGTACAGACGCCATGACCTCTTCCAATGCCTTCTTCGTAATTTGCGGATCGTCGCCGACAAACAAGGCCGCCTTTTCCAGTTCGGAGGTCAGAAATCCGCGGGACACCTGATTCATTGTGGAAATAACAGCCATGAGATGATCCTTCGCTTCACGGTTCATCCGCTTGCCGATCGCCGCCAGAAAATCTTCCGCCCAGGCGCGGATTTCCCGTTCTTCCATGGGGCGAAACGGGTTCAGTTCCCGAACTTGTCCGTTTTCCGCTATTATTTTTACCAGTTTCTTGCGTTTATCCGCTTTGGTCGCAGTAAAAATCAACGTCGTATAAGGAGGCAGATTCGACAATAGCTGCAATAACCGGGGATCGCCCGAATCCGCAGCCTCTTTGCCTGCCTCGTCGTTTGTCTCTCCCCCGTCCTCTTCCTCAGCGTCCTCGCTCGAAGACGCTTTGCGCCGCGTGGCCTGAAAAAGCTTGGAATTTCGAATCACAACAACCTTATGATCGCCGAAAAACGGCGCGCTTTCCACCAAGTGCAACAATTCCGGAACCGCAGGATCCGATTCCATCGTAGTCAAATTAAAATCACGATCTTCCGGCGTCAGCGCCGCAGCAATCGCTTTATCCGTCAGTTGACGGATCAGCAGCCCTTCTTCGCCGTAAAAAAGGTAAAGTTGGGGTGCTTTTTTCATCCCATTCGCCATCAAACGGTTCTCCCTTTCCTCTGCTCAGCTATTTCATTCGAAATGCAGCGTGTCCGCCACCACTAACGGCTCCAGCGGCAGCCGGGAACTGTCAAAATGTCCGATTAATTCCCGGGCTGTCAAGGCTTCCCTTTTATCGATTAAATTCGCCCACACGGCCAGTTGCCCAATGAGCATCTCCGGCCGGACCCCGCTGTTTCGCAATGCCGCAAGGGCCAAAGAACCTTGCCTTTTTGACAAACGGCTGCCGTCATGGCTGACCAGCAGCGGCACATGCAGAAAAGCAGGCGGCAAAAAGCCCAACAACCGCCACAGGTAAATCTGCCGGGGAGTGGAGTTCAGCAAGTCCGCCCCACGTAAAACCCGGTCGATCCGCATCTCCGAATCATCGACGACAACGGCCAGTTGATAAGCATATACGCCGTCGGAACGACGAACCACAAAATCGCCGCAAGTCCGGCGCAATGGTTGTCGTTGCACGCCATATACCGAATCGACATACTCCACCGTTTCATCGCCGACCCGCAAACGAAAAGCCGGTTTACGTCCCTGCCGCTTAAATTTCGACACCGCCTCGACGTCCAGTTTTTCACACCGGCCTGAATAGGGAACTTCCGCCTCCCCGGCATGGGGCGCCGAAACAACCGAATGCAATTCCGTCCGTGAACAAAAGCAAGGATATACGAGTCCCGCCTGCGCCAATTTTTCAAAAGCCGCCTGATATCGATCTGTCCGTTCACTTTGGCTGTAGGGCCCGTACGGACCGCCGATGTCCGGACCTTCATCCCAGTCCAGCCCCAGCCAACGCAAGTCCTCCATTAATCCTACTGCATACTCCTTACGGCTGCGGTCGGGATCGAGATCTTCCATCCTGAGCACCATCGCGCCGCCAAG
>CAZSRN010000178.1:0-5009 GCA_964609115.1 uncultured Veillonellaceae bacterium
GCATCACCGGATCTGCTTCCGGCGGCATGTCCATTGCCTTGGCGGCCATGTCCAAGCCTTGGTTGGCTTGGGCGCAACAAGTCAATCTTGACCCGCAAATGCTGCACAGAATTGCTTCGCTCGCTTCCGGCGGCATGGATACGATGCCCCATAACGGCGCCGTCATCACGTTGCTTGCGGTTTGCGGACTGACACACAAAGAATCTTATATCGATATTTGTGTTACGTCTCTGATCATCACCGTATCCGTTGGATTTATCATGATTGCTTTCCATGCGATCACAGGCCTGGTATAACAAACCCATGACATGAAAAGAATGTCCGGCAGCTTCACGATTACTGCCGGACATTCTTTTTCACCACTTTTAAAAATTTGCCGCAAAACAGCGGAAGGAGCTTAAATAATGGTGCAAGACATTTCCTTTGCAGAGATCAAGATTGGCGATAAAGCCAGCATGTCCAAGACGGTAACAGAATACGACGTATACTCTTTTGCCGGCGTTACAGGAGACTTTAATCCGGTCCACGTCGATGCAGAATTTGCCAAAACTACTATGTTTCAGGAAAGAATCGCCCACGGCATACTTTCCGCCGGTTTTATCTCCGCCGTTCTCGGTACTGCACTGCCGGGGAAAAACACAATTTATCTCGGCCAGGAACTGCAGTTTAAAGCACCTGTCAAATTTGGCGACACCATTACAGCCACAGTGGAAGTACTGGAAAAGATTGAAGAAAAAAAACGTTTGGTTTTTCGAACCACAGTAACCAATCAAGCCGGTGTCATTGTAACGGATGGAAAAGCGACCGTAATGAAAAAGTAAAACTTTTATACAAAGAGCCTGTACCAAAACCATCGTTTTGGTACAGGCTCTTTATTGTAACCCTTTGTAATGACGTTCGTTTTCTTATTTGCAGGAAGCTTTATACTTCTTGAATTCCGCCGTCAGTAGCGGCAACACTTCCATCACATCGCCCACAATCCCGTAATCAGCGACCTTGAAAATCGGTGCATCGGGATCCTTGTTGATTGCGATGATGGTATCGGAGGACGACATGCCCGCCAAATGCTGAATAGCGCCGGAAATGCCACAAGCGAAATAGATCTTCGGACCGACAGTCTTGCCGGTCTGCCCGACCTGATGCAATGCCGGTTTCCATCCTGCATCAACAGCTGCGCGGGATGCGCCGACAGCGCCGCCCAATGTTGAGGCCAGATCTTCTATCACGGAGAAGTTTTCCGGTTTATTCAAGCCACGCCCACCGGAAACAATGATATCCGCCTCTTCCAATTTGCAATTGGAAGTGCAAACAGAAATCATTTCCAGCAGTTTTACTTTTAGGTCTGCCGCATTCACTTTGCTGGCAACTTTTACAATTTCACCAGTCCGGCTGGAGTCCTGAACGGGCCGTTTGAACACTTTCGGTCGAACGGTTCCCATCTGGGGACGATGATCCGGGCAGATAATATCCGCCATGATATTACCGCCAAAGGCCGGACGAGTCCAGATTACGAGACGCGTTTCCGGGTCAATGTCGAGCCCCGTGCAGTCAGCGCAGAGACCGGTTCGTGTCCGGGCCGCAACACGAGGGCCGAGGTCGCGGCCATCATTTGTAGCACCAACCAAAACAGCCGCCGGTTTGTATTTTTGAATCAAATCAACAAAAGCAACCGTATAGGCTTCCGTATTATAGTGTTCATATTCGGCGCCTTCCACCAAATACACTTTATCGGCGCCGCTGGCAAACAGTTCACCGGTCATGCTTTCGACCTGATGACCGATCAATACTCCCGCCAGTTCTTCACCCAGCTGATCCGCCAATTTGCGTCCTTCGCCCAGCAATTCATGAGCCACGCCCTTGACTTGTCCTTCCGCTTGCTCAATGAACACCCAAACGCCTTTATATTGTGTTTTGTCCATGGCAACATTCCGTTCGATTTCTTCCCGATAAATCGCTTCTACCGGACAAACGGAAATGCATGCGCCGCACATGGTGCATTTATCAGTAATTAACGCTTTACCTTCCTGCATCACAATCGCATCGAACGGGCAAGCAGAAACACAGGCGCCGCAACCAATGCATTTTCCCTGATTTACGATTACAGCCATTTCATTGTTCCTCCTTGCCTCAGATTATTTTAGCGTCGCTGAGCTTCTGCATCAGCACTGCTACAGATTGTTGCGCGCTATCTTCCTGGATCAGTTCACCCTGAACCCTTTGCTTGGGCGTGAAAATCCGTCGGACTTGCGTGGGTGATCCCGGCATGCCGATTCGTTTTTCATCCGCATTGATGTCAGCGGCTGTCCAGACAGGAATCTGTGTCCGGTTTGCTTTCATTGTCCCTTTAACCGTCGGGAAGCGAGGTTCCGCGATTGATTTGACGACCGTCACCAGCGCAGGAAGCTGAACTTGCATGATCTCATAGCCATCTTCATGTTCGCGATCGACTTTCACGACATTGTCGTTGATTTCGATTTTTGCGGCATAGGTAATCTGGGGCAATCCGAGATTTTCGGCAATGCCGGGACCCACTTGCGCCGTATCTCCATCAATCGCCTGTTTTCCGCAAATAATCAAATCAACCGGCGCCATTTTTTCAATGGCTGATGACAATGCATAGGCTGTTGCCAGCGTATCAGCCCCACCGAAAGCGCGGTCGCTCACAAGCACTGCTTCATCAGCGCCCATGGCCAAGCACTCTTTCAATGCATCCGAGGCCTGAGAAGGCCCCATCGAAATAACCCGTACTCTTCCACCATGTTTTTCTTTCAGCTGCAAGGCCACTTCCACCGCAATTTTGTCAAAAGGATTGACAATGCTGGGGACTCCCTCGCGGATCAGAGTGTTCTTTACCGGATCAATTTTGACTTCCGTAGTGTCAGGCACTTGCTTGACACAGACCACTATTTCCATTGATTGGTCTCCTCCTTACACATTCTTGAAGTTTGAAGCTTTATGCACTTACCGAAGCACTGCGCCGCCAATAACCATGCGCTGAGCTTGGTTCGTCCCTTCGTAAATCTGACAGATCTTTGCGTCCCGCATGTAGCGTTCTGTCGGATATTCCCGAATGTACCCATAACCGCCCAGAATCTGCACGGCATCAGTGGTAACTTCCATTGCCATGTCGGACGCGTACAGCTTGGCCATTGCGGCTTCCTTGGAATAGGGTTTGCCCGCATCCTTGAATGCCGCTGCACGGTAAACCAGCAGTCGGGCTGCATCAATTTTTGTCGCCATATCGGCAAGCATGAAAGAAATGGCTTGGTTTGAGGAAATCGGCTTGCCAAACTGAACCCGCTCTTTGGAATATTTTACTGCTGCGTCAAAAGCCGCCTGGGCAATCCCCAGAGCTTGGGCCGCCACGCCAATACGTCCGCCGTCCAACGTACCCATGGCAATCTTAAAGCCTTCGCCTTCCTTGCCGAGCATCTGGGCATCCGATACCTTTACATCCTGAAAGATGAGTTCCATCGTCTGTGAAGAACGAATTCCCATTTTATGTTCTTTCTTGCCAAAAGTAAAACCGGGCATTCCTTTTTCAAGAATAAAGGCGGTAATTCCTTTTACTCCCTTGGATTTGTCCGTCATAGCAAATACAATATAAACTTCGGCTTCGCCGGCGTTGGTAATAAAAATTTTGCTGCCGTTGATGACATACCCATTCCCGTCACGAACAGCTACCGTTTGTTGCGAAGCTGCATCTGTGCCGGCGCCCGGTTCCGTCAGACCGAAAGCTCCCATTTTTACACCCTCTGCCAAGGGTTTGAGATATTTTTGTTTCTGTTCTTCGGTTCCATAAGCAAAAATTGGCCAGGCACAGAGCGACACGGTAGCTGACAAAGAAATACCCAACCCGGAATCCGCTTTGGAAATCTCTTCAACTGCCAGAATATAGCTCAGGACATCGCCGTCAACACCGCCATATTGCTCCGGAAAACAAATGCTGGAAAGTCCAAGACCCACCATTTCGTCATACAATGGACGGGAAAAGGCTTCATGTTCATCACGTTCTTCAGCTCCAGGAGCTACTTGCTTCTCCGCAAAATCGCGGGCAACTTTTTGCATCATTTTTTGGTCTTCCGTCAATTCAAACAACATTATGTTCACGCCTTTCCTCTTTTTGATTTTATCTGTTTTTTCATTAAAACTCAAATGATACGCCGGAAGCAACAATGGCCTCCGGCGTAAAGTTATTTTTGCCGATGGCGGTTATCTCTCTGATAGAATTATAGTCGTTCCACTATAGTGGCGCAACCCTGACCGCCACCGATGCACAATGTCGCCAACCCGATTTTCTTGTTCTGCTGTTCCAACGCATGAAGCAACGTAACCAAAATCCGCGCACCGCTGGCGCCGATCGGATGACCCAATGCAATCGCTCCGCCATGAATATTGACTTTCTCGGCCGGCCATCCCAGTTCCTTGCCGACTGCCAGGAATTGCGCAGCAAAAGCTTCATTGGCTTCGATCAGATCCAGCTGATCAATCGTCAACCCTGCTTTTTTCAATGCTTTGCGAGTTGCAGGAACAGGTCCCATCCCCATAATGGAAGGATCCACTCCGCCGGAGCCGTAACCCATAATCCGGGCCAAGGGTTTAAGTCCCAAGGCTTTGGCCTTATCAGCCGTCATCAGCACCAATGCGGCCGATCCGTCATTGATTCCTGATGCATTACCGGCAGTAACCGTTCCATCTTTTTTAAACGCCGGTTTCAACGCGGCCAATTTTTCAAACGCCGCATCCCGTTTGGGAAACTCATCGGTATCAAAGACGATGTCGCCTTTCTTTCCCTTGATAACGACCGGTAAAATTTCCTTTTTGAAGCTTCCGTCATCAATGGCCTTCACCGCTTTCGTCTGCGATTCAAAAGCCAACCGGTCCTGCGCTTCCCGGGTAATGCCAAACTGTGCAGCCACGTTCTCAGCGGTAATGCCCATGTGATAATCGTTGAAAGCGCACCAGAGTCCATCTTGAATCATGACGTCCACAATTTTTGCGTTCCCCAT
>CAZSRN010000179.1:0-5000 GCA_964609115.1 uncultured Veillonellaceae bacterium
CCTTGTCTGATATCCTTTTTCCAGAGGTGATTTCATGGAAACGCAGGCACAATTGGCAGCGGTGGCGCGCATGCAGGACTTCATCGCGAAAAACCTTGCCCAGCCGATCACGCTGAAGATGTTGGCGGCGGCCGCCGGATACTCCCCCTGGCATTCCGCCCGACTGTTCGCCGAACACACCGGAAAAGCGCCGTTTGAATACATTCGCGCTCTTCGGTTGTCGCAGGCGGCCCGGCGGCTCTGGGACGAAAACAGCAAAATCATCGACGTTGCCTTTGATTTTGTGTTTGACTCCCATGAGGGGTTCACCCGCGCTTTCTCGCGTGAATTCGGCGTAACACCGCACGCCTATCGGAAAAATCCGACGCCGATACGCCTGTTTCTGCCTGCCAATGTCCAGGATCGTCACCGAGTTTTGGAAGGAGGCGTATTTGAAATGTCCGATCCGACACCGGTAAAAACCATTTTCACGCAAGTTGTGGAGCGCCCCGGGCGCAAACTGATCCTCAAGCGGGGAATCAACGCCAGCCATTATTATGAATACTGTCAGGAAGTCGGCTGCGATATCTGGGGAATACTGACCAGCATCCGGGGCGCTCTCTACGAGCCGGTCGGGCTTTGGCTGCCGGATCGGTTCCGGCCGGCTGGCACGTCCCGTTACGCGCAGGGGGTGGAGATGCCGCTAGACTATTCCGGGCTCGTTCCGGACGGGTTTGAGTTGATGGAACTGCCGCCATGCAAAATGATGGTGTTCCAGGGCGACGCCTACGACGACAGCCGCTTCGAGGCGGCCATCCTGGAGGTGCAACAGGCAATCGAAAAATATAACCCGGAACTGTACGGCTTTCGCTGGGCCGATGACGAGAGCCCGCGATTCCAACTCGCCCCCATGGGATACAGGGGCTACATCGAGGCCCGGCCGGTTCAGTCAGTAAAATAGTTGTTGCTTTATAAGTGAATCAGCGGCTCCGGTGAAAATCGCCGGAGCCGTTTTTTGGGCGAAACAGGGTAATGACCGGAATTCATGGACAATGAAGAATTCAAAAAGTGAGTTGTATTCAACTCTTATAATAATTAAGAGAGTTATTTGCAGGAATAAGGGCAAAGATCAGAGAAGCTGGTATTTAATCCAAAATACGCCGGGGGTGGAATCGTGAACAGAAAAATTGCTGGCCTTATACTGGTCCTCATGATCTTTCTGACGAACAGTGCCTATGCCGCCAACTGGGTATATTACAACCGGGTGGCGAATCTTCACACAGAATATATTGATAGCGCAACGGTATATAAAGATGGCAACAAATTAACCTTTTGGGTGCTTCAGGTTCTTGACCGCCCATTATCGATCAATTATGCGAAGCAGACATTAAAATTTGAAGTCAAACTGAATTCACCCAGAGAATTTCGGATTGCTGAATCTTGCCTTTATGACACCAAGAATCGCCCGGGTACTCCTAAAATCAATGAACCGGAATGGGAGCTCGCCGAGGATTATGACAACAGGCAATTTGATTTCGCCTTACGGTATGCAAAGAATCAAAAGGATACAGGAATCAGACCCACTCCGTAAAATCGGCGATGCTGCGGAAGAACGGCGGATTGGCGAAGGGGCGGCCTCGATTGGAAGGAATTTGCTGCCCAACTGCGAAATGTATTTATGCGCGGCAGACACGATGGTCCAGTCGATAATAAAGCGATATTACATCAGGAGGGCAGAATGAAAAAAGCAAGTTGGTTAGCGCTGGTTGTCATGCTTGCGTTGCTCGTATGTCAGCCGACCTATGCCGCTGGAATCAGCGACGCTGAGGTGGCGGCGATGTTTCCGGGAGGGAGGGTTGAAAAAAACGCGACCCTCAATGTGCCTGGACAGGGATACTTTGGCGCGGAGATTTTCGTGCGAATCCCCTATAAAGAGAAGATTTCCGGTGCGGATTTGGAGTACGACCTGGATTTCAAAATCCGCCGGCAGATTCTGGATTTCAACCGGGAACAGAGTGAGGCGGTGGTAAAGGAGAACCTGGCGCTGTTTGCCAAGGGTTCTTATTTATACGGGGGAGGTCCGCTGGAGTTTGACGAAGCGGGTTCGTCCAGCGGGGTGATCACCTTGACCAATATTGAAGCGACAACGACTATCGACCCGCCGCAAAAGGCCGCAGTGGCCGGCGGAATCGTCTGGTTTCAGCGGACTACCCATGTTGCTGCAGGCAGCCGGCAAGTATATCACCGGTGTCACTATGCAAAGCGGGTCGGTGATTTTGTCGCTACGATGGATGTGAATATCGCCGGTCCCAGAGAGCAGGCCGATGCGTGGTTCCAGAAATTGATCGCCGCCAGCATGCGGTGACGCAAAGGAAACGGGGAAAATGCTTGCAAAACTGCAACGCATGATGGATGGCGCAAACCGGCAACGAACGGCTCCGGCGAAAATCACCGGAGCCGCTTTTATGATATTTCGACAAAAAATTACCTAAAAGGTAAAAAATATTGAAAGATGTAAAATTGAATGCTATACTTAAGCCAAGAAATCGAGCGTAAAGAAACCTAACGGAAGGACTTTCTTTATCGATGATCATTAAATACAAGACGGGGTCGCTGGAAAAGGTATGTACAAATCTTAAAGAGGCAAAGAAAAAATTCAGCGGCGGAATTCCAGAAAAACTGCTGGCCGCTGTAAATTATATCAAGGCTGCCGACAACTTGCGGGATGTTGTGAATTATTCGCCCTTTCATTTTCATGATTTGCAAGGGAGCCGAAACGGACAATATGCGATCGATATTGGCGGGAGAACGTCGGGGGTTAGATTGGTGCTCTCACCACAACACGGCAATGGGCAAAGTTGTTCCAATGAAGAGGTTTTTGGTGCATGCGCCATAACCATAGTATCCGTGTATCTAGAGGAGGTGACAAATCACTATGAGTAAAATCGAATATGAAGAGTTGATCGCGTTTCATCCAGGATATTATGTGAAAGAAATCATAGAAGACATGGGCATTACCCAAAGTGAATTTGCCCAAAGGCTAAATACCACGGATAAGACCCTGTGCAAACTGGTGAATGCGGAAATATCCTTATCCGATGATCTCGCTCAAAAATTGGCGCAAATGATGGGAACCTCTGTAAAAGTGTGGTTGGATCTTCAGACGAGTTATACCGAAAAGATTTTGGAAATCAAAAAGCGAAAAGCGCTGGATGAGGAAAAAAGGTATTTAAAGATTCTTGATTACAGCTATTTTCGGCGCTTGCATGTGGTGAAGGATACGCGAAATTCCGCGGAAAGAATCGCTGAGCTGCAAAAATTTTTCAAAGTTTCCTCTTTAAGTGTTTTGGGGGAAAAGGATTTTTTGGTTGCCTGTAAAACCGCTGTTCAAGATGTTACCGAGAAAAATATCGTGAGCTCCAATGCCTGGATCCAAACCGCCTTGAATGGCGCTGAAAAGATGGTTTGCAAACCGTTCAATAAGAAGCGGCTGCAAAGCTATCTGCCTGAAATCAGAACCATGACGTTGCAGGACCCGTCTGTTTTTTTTCCGCGATTATGCGCCATTTTCCAGGAATGCGGGGTTGCCTTCATTTTGTTGCCGCACTTGAAGAATTCGGGAGTGAATGGAGCGGTAAAGTGGATAAATCCCGAGAAAGTTTTGCTGGCAATCAATAATAGAAGGTTATATGCGGACGTGTTCTGGTTTTCTTTGTTTCATGAAATTCGGCATATCTTGCAACAAAAGATAAAGGAAACCTTTATCAGTTCGGATAAAACGGCGTGCATTAGTTGCGCAGATAAAGAACTGGAGGCCGATGCGGACCGGTTTGCGGGAGACTATCTGATTGCCAGGGGCGAATATGAAAGATTCATTGGCAATAAAACCTGGAATGAAAATAATGTCAGGATTTTTGCGCAGCAGGTTGGCATTCATCCCGGGGTTGTTGTGGGAAGATTACAACATGATGGACATTTGGATTATAACCAGTTGATTAATTTGAAAGAGAAATATGAAGTCCGAGTAGATTAGGAAACAAGCGACTCCAGTGATTTTCACCGGAGCCGCTTGTGCGGCGAAACAGGGTAATGGCTTGCAGTCCTCAACGACAAAAGAATCAAAAGGATACAGGAAATAGACCCACTCCATAAAATAGGTCAGGGGAGGAGATTGGCGATGAAGAAGAAATTAGCCGGAATCATTTTGCTGTGTATCATGCTCGTGGGTGCGAGCGGGGTTTGCGGCGGTGTGGATTATTTGCAACTAGGGTTCGACAGCATGAAAAATGAAGCGGTAGGGTTCTTGAAAATTGGCCTTGCGGCTGCCGAAGTGCTGGCAGGGTTAGGCGAACCGGCGGATAAGTCGCCAAGCCGAATTTGGGGCGCGGATGGGTTGGAACATCAAAAATGGCGGTATCCGGCCAAGGGGATCGAGTTCGATATGGTGAACCGTGACGGGGCATTTCTTGTGAACATGATTGACATAAAAAATCCCTGTGAATACAAAACGAAACAGGGGATAGGGATCGGCAGCTCGGCGAAAGAAGTTCAGGCCGCTTATACGAATCAGCTCAATCCGGCGTATAACAATACAAAACTGGTGGTAGGCACGATTTATGGCGGCATCATTTTCGGGCTGGATGGCGGTGTCGTTTCTTCCATATTCATCGGCGCCGCGGCGGAATAACGGCGGATGGGAGAAGGGGCGCGAAACGGCTCCGGCGATTTTCGCCGGAGCCGCTTTAGTGGTGCTGTCTATTTATTTTCGAATCCTCAGCGGGTTTTCCCGCCGCCGCGTCCGCCCTGGAACGCGGCCAGATGATTGCGGGAGCCGGTCAGGAGATGTTCGAACACCGCTCGGACAACATCCGGCAGTTCACGCGCCAGAAAGCGCTCGTACATGCCGATGTTGTCGATTTCCGCATCAACTCCCGCCTGCAACGCCTCGTCGAAGGTTTCAGGGACCGGCGCCAGTTCCGGGCCGCGATCCGGCGGCAGCGTCACCCCGTATTTCCCGAACA
>CAZSRN010000180.1:0-4959 GCA_964609115.1 uncultured Veillonellaceae bacterium
TTTCGAGCTTGTCGAGATCTTTGCGGATTGTTTTTGGAGTAACCGCAAAGCGGTTGCTGAGTTCACCGGCATCAACGCTGCCATGCTCCGCCAACAATAGGGAAATAATTTCAAGTCGCTTGATTGCCAGCAAAAACCCATCCCCTCCCTTTGCACTTAACTATATCATACAGAGCGAACCGTTTCAAACATTTTTGGGACTAAAACGATTTATAAATTTAGCAATAAATTGATAAACGATAATAATAAATAATAAAGGCTCTGAATATTTGAATGAAGCAAGCGAAAAAAATAAATGATAGTAAATGCGTTGCGCCGTTGACAAAATCGAGTAATGTTTGTACAATTTAAATGTAAATGATAAATTGTTTCAACTAAATAAGGAGAAGCTATTATGGAAACAATCGTGATTGGGCTTGTGGGTGCGACGGCGGTAGCTTATCTTATACGACGCGGGATCAAGTCTTGGGGCAAGAGTTCCGAGTGTCCTTCCGGAGGGTGTGCCGGATGCGCTGGGTGTGCCAGTGGAACGGGTGCTCGCGGCAATAAAGTGCAACGGTAGAGGCGCTTCAAAAAATTCCAAGGAGCTGCGAAAAGTCTCCTGCCTGATTTTTATGATTCAGGCAGGAGTTTTTTGTCAGTGTGGCTAATTAGCATAAAAGTAATTTCACGAATGAAGATACGGGGAGGAATCTTGATGCCTTGGTTTTTAGCGTATAATGGTCAGCAGATAGGACCCTTGGACGATGTTCAGGCGCGTACGCAAGCGCAGGCGAATCCAAACGGGCTGGCCTGGAGGGAAGGGTTTCCTCAATGGATTCCGATCGGACAGGTCCCGGAACTATTGCCGCCTGCGGTTGGTCAACCGCAAATGCCTATCCCGGGGCAGGCGCCTTCCTATGGAAATGGCGCAGGATACTCCGCTCCACAGATGAAGTCGCCGGAAACAGCGGATGAAGTCGATTACAAGATTGTTGGCACAGAGATGCAATTTGTCGAGATAGAATTGGATCCCGGCGAAAGCACAGTTGCAGAAGCCGGCGCCATGATGTATAAGGCTCCTAGTGTAGAAATGGACACGTTGTTTGGTGATGGCTCGCGGGCGGCAGCTCAAGGCGGGTTGATGGATAAGTTGCTGGGCGCCGGAAAAAGACTGTTGACTGGCGAGAGCTTGTTTATTACCGTATTTACCCACAGGGGACAAGGAAAGGCGCATGTTGCTTTCGGGGCCCCTTATCCGGGGAATATTATTCCGGTGAAATTGACGGATGTGGGCGGAATGCTGGTTTGCCAAAAAGATAGTTTCCTTTGCGCCGCGCGCGGAGTATCCATCGGAATTTATTTTCAGCGCAAGATTATGACGGGCTTATTCGGCGGCGAAGGGTTCATCATGCAAAAACTGGAAGGTACGGGCATGGTATTCATGCATGCGGGCGGAACCATTGTTGAACGGGTTTTGCAGCCGGGAGAAGTTTTGCATGTGGATACGGGATGTGTGGTAGCGTTTGAATCGTCGGTTCAGTTTGATGTGGAACAGGCGGGAAATATAAAAACAGCAATGTTTGGCGGTGAAGGATTGTTTTTTGCCGTATTGCGCGGCCCGGGGCGAATATGGTTGCAATCACTGCCGTTCTCACGTTTGGCGGGAAGAATGTTGCAGGCCGCACCGCAAAAAGGCGGTTCACGAGGCGAAGGTTCAATCCTTCCGGCGTTGGGAGGCTTCTTGCACGGCGACCAGGACGAAGGATAAGACTATTTTCCTGACGGCAGAACGATAAACGGGGTTGGAGAAACGCATCAAACAGCTTTTCTCCAACCCCGTTTCAGTTTGCGGGTTGCGTTGCGAAGGGGAGGACAAGAGAGATTACTTTTTTGCGCTGATAAAATGAGAGGCTCTTTCATCATTTAACACCTCATGGACAAACAGCGTCTGGTTGTCCAAATCAGCGAGGTCCAGAAAAAAAGGATTTTCCAGCAAGGAGTCATCTGCATCGGCCAAAATCTTCAATTGCGGCCGGTGCGGCATATCCTGACTTGCAGAAATCACGACGCCAATAAGACCGTTGGTCAGTTCTACCAGACTGCCGACCGGGTACATGGGCAGTCGGGAAAGCAAGGCCTTGGCTACTTTGATGTCGAACCGGGTGCCTGCGCCGGCCATGATCGATTCGTAGGCAAGGTAAGCTTGACAGCTTTTACACTCGGATACGCCTGTGCATAAATTCTCATATGCATTAACGGCAGAAACGATACGGGAAAAAGGATGCAGTGTTTCTGCCGTTAAACGAAGAGGATATCCCGAACCGTCGGCATTTTCGTGGTGCTCCTGCGCGACTTTGGCCAGCGAAGCGGGTAAGGTTGTGGTTTGTTGAAGGATGGTTTGACCCCAGTTGGCATGTTCTCGATAGATGGCAAATTCTTCAGGCGTAAGCTTTCCCCGGCGAATGATCAGGTCCCGCGGAATCATCAGCAGTCCGATATCGTGAAGCATGGCCGCTAATGCCAGTTCGTGCAGCGGCTCGGCTTTTTTGATGCCCATGGACAGGGCTGTGGCTGTTGACAAAAGAGCGACATTAACGGAATGGGAAAGGATATCACGAGCATTGCGGTCAAGTTGCGCCACATGGATCAGCGTGCGCGGGTCTTGAGTCGCTTCTTCCACTACGGAATGAACGGCTTGCTGTTCTTCGGTCGACATGGAAAATTGTTCGGCTCGCCGGATCACACTAAAAGCGTGTTCGACCATCAGACGCGCCCGGTTGCGGGTTGCTTCCTGCACAGCCGGTGAAATGGGAGGCAGTTCAATTAGCGGGTTGCGTACAAACACGGATAGAATTTCCCAATTTTTAAGCCGCTGAATCAGGCGCTCCGTCAAACTGGTTTCGGCGGCAATGATAATGGTGCCGTCCTGGTCATATACATCGCGGGCCAGAAGCATATTGGGCCGAACAAATTCCAAGGCAAGCCGCTGCATGGACAACGGCTTTTTTTCCGTCGTTTCATCGGACATGCTCATCGTTGCTCCCCTTCGGTTTTTTCGTCTTACAAGCTTTGTCCCGGTACATATTGGCGTCGGCAATTTTGAAAAGATCGCGCATGCCAAAAGGAGTACTTTCGGCAACTGCAATGCCGATGGAAATTCCAAGCTCCGGAGAGGGGTTGGAAACATTATGATGCTCCACTTTGGCAAGAATGCGGCGACGGATGGCATCGGCAGCGTCGCAATCCGTGTGAAACAATAAAATGGCAAATTCATCACCGCCAATACGGGCGACGATGGAGTCGGAAGGCGCCGACTCCCGAAGGATTCCGGCAGTAGCCCGCAGCAGGGCATCTCCGGCTGAATGACCCAGTGAGTCGTTTACCCGCTTCAGTCCGTCCAAGTCCATGACCATAACGGCTGCGGGCAGGGGCGCGGCGGTTTCCATTTCCGTCATGCCGTTTTCAAAGCAGATGCGGTTTTGGAGTCCGGTCAGAGGATCGTGACTGCTGAGATACTGGAGACGATCTTCGTTCAAACGCAGGATGCGGAGAGTTTCCATCTGTTGCAGGCGTTGCAGACCGATATCGGCCAGCATGTTGGAGAGATCTTTGAGATATTTCAGCAACAGCGCCAGACGCATGGGCGGAACAATGGGAAATTTGTCAAGCGCTTTGCGGTATTCGGACGGATCTATTCCCCGTTGGGCAGCTTCAGAAATTACGGTGGCCTCATCGGGTGGTTCCGTGAAAAATTGCCCGATATAAACGGAGGCCAAATGTTCTTCTTCGACGATAATGGGGCAGGCATAGTGCATCATACCGGTAGGACAACGCTTGCAGGTGTAGGCAACCGGATCCAAATGCGCGGATATATAGGAATGGCAGTCGCAGCTTTTTGTATTCCCGGCGCAGCAGGAAGCGCACCAACCGGCGCAAAACAGGAAAGAGCCGTCCGCTTCAATAATGCCGATAGCGATATCGGTCAACCAATACAAGCTTCCCATTAATTCCTGCAGTTTGGCGATGTCGGCCAAATCGGAAAAACGATGTTTCATGGGAACCTCCCAATTTAAATTATGGGAAAATTTCGACGCAATGAGCTCGGGTTCCTGCTTAGAAAAAGCGCAAGAAGGACAGATGTTTTGTCAGGGATTTACGTGGAGACTTTTTCCAAGTAGAATCATAAATAGAACAATCAAAAAGGGGAGTATTTATGCGGCACTTTTTTGCCTATTTGTCGAGAATGCGATTGATTCGTCGCTGGGGATTGATGCGAAATACTTATGAAGAAAACATACAGGAACATAGCTTGCAAGTGGCGTGGGTGGCTCATGGACTTGCGGTTATTCGCAATACTTATTTTGGCGGTGCAGTCAATGCTGAGCGTGTCATGGTTTTGGCGGCGTTTCATGAAGCGGGTGAAGTCTTTACCGGAGATTTGGCGACACCCATTAAATATTTTAACCCCGAGATCAAACAAGCCTATGCGGCGATTGAAGATTTCGCCAAGGACCGGTTGGGTGGAATGCTGACGCCGGAACTGCGGCAGGCATATCAGCCGTTGTTGTTTCCTGATGCGGGGGAGCAGGATCTCTGGAAGATTGTCAAGGCGGCGGATAAGATCTGCGCTTATTTGAAATGCGTAGAGGAACTAAAGTCGGGCAACCAGGAGTTCAGTAAAGCGGCGAAGGCGATTAAAACAGAGATCGATAAAAATGAGACACCTGAGGTAAAATATTTCATGGAGTATTTTGCGCCGAGTTTTGGGTTGGCGCTGGACGAACTGAACTGAATCGGAGACTGTATCCGGATGAATTTTGCATGGTTGAAAAAACGGATGAGCCGGACAAACGGATTTGTGCTGGAACGGGCTGCATGTATGGATGGCGAGCCACTGATCGAACTGAAGGCGGTGGTCAAGTCATTTGAAGTGGAAGCCGGGACTTTTTTTGCGCTGCGCGGGATTGACCTTTCCGT
>CAZSRN010000181.1:0-4936 GCA_964609115.1 uncultured Veillonellaceae bacterium
GGTCGGAATCAGATAGTAGTCATAGCCTTCCAGCTTAAACATATCCTCGGCGAACTTCGGCAGCTGACCGGTGCCCAGCATGCTGTCCTTATTGACCATGAAGGGCGGGAAAAACTCGGTGTACCCATGCTCCTGCGTATGCAGATCAATCATAAAGCTGATCAGGGAACGCTCCAGTCTCGACCCCAGCCCCTTATAAAACAAAAACCGTGCGCCGGAAACTTTCCGTCCGCGTTCAAAATCGAGAATCCCCAGTTTTTCGCCAATTTCCCAATGGGCCAACGGCGTATGGGAAAACTTGCGGGGTTCGCCCCAACGGCGAATCTCCGGGTTGGCATCCTCATCCGCGCCTACCGGTACGGACGCATGAGGAATATTGGGAATATACATCAATATGGAAGTCAGCTTGGTTTCGATTTCTTTGACTTCGGTATCCATTTCAGCAATCTTGTCGCCGACACCCCGCATTTCGACAATCAGCGCGTCTGCATCCTGTCCCGCCTTCTTCAAACGGCTGACTTCCTGCGACACTGTATTGCGTTTGCTTTTCAGGGTTTCGACTTCGACCAGCAGTTCCCTGCGCTTCTTATCGAGTCCGACAAATTCAGATAAATCTACTGACGCATTGCGGTTTTTCAGCATCTGTTCCACCACAGGCAGATTGTCCCGGACAAATTTCAAATCCAGCATACGAGTTCCTCCGTTCCGTCGAGACAGACATTACGCCTGTCATATCGCGTATATTGTAGCACTTTGGACAAAACAGCGTCAAATTTTACCTTTCCATTCCGCATTGTTTCATGGAAAGCCGGTCTTATAGCGAACAAAACGGAATCCCCGGCTGCCTGGCGAAAAAGGAGGTTTTTTCTTGAATCATTCATTCGACCCCGCTGCATTTGCAACTCTATCGGATCTTGAAGCCGCCCTTTTTTCCTGCCGCGCCTGCCCGCTGTGCGAGAAAGCCATCGGGCCGACGTCTTATAATGGCGACCCTGCCGGTCCGCTCATGCTGGTGGGCGAAGGCCCCGGCGGCGTGGAGGATGAGTATGGCGTACCCTTGGTCGGTCCTTCCGGGCAGTTGCTGGATAAGGCGCTGGCTCGCGTCGGCATTACCCGTGACCGGGTTTATACCACCAATGTCGTCAAATGCCGCCCTGCCGGAAACCGGACGCCCACCGTCGAAGAAGGCGAATTTTGCGCCGGCCGTTGGCTCGATGCGGAAATCGCCCTTGTGCAACCGAAAGTCATTGTAGCTCTCGGCAGCGTCGCCCTGAAATATCTTTATCATGCCAAGGCCCGCATTACCGCCGACCGGGGCAAATGGTTCCGCACCCGGCAGGACATTCCGGCTATCGCAACATACCATCCCGCCTATCTGCTTCGACTGACGGGCGACGCGGAACGCAAGGCGAAATGGGACGTCGTGCATGATTTTGAAGCCGCTATCGCTGAAGTGCAAAAGTACGCACCGGACTGGTCACTGAAAAATACTATTCCACCGAATCTGCTTGAACTTTATGCGCTTCGCCGCGACGAACGCAAGGCGCGCGTTGCCTCCAGTCCCGGCTCAAAATCCGTCAACTGAATTTTTCGGAACTATCATCAGTCCGATCTATAAAGGAAGTCATTATGGAAATCTGGAAAAAGAACCTTTGGGTCTGTTGGTTTGGCGTCTTCGCCACTTCCGCCGGCCTGAGTCAGCTCATACCGATTCTGCCCCTATTTATTGAGCAGTTGGGCGTCCACAATATCGCCGAAATCGAAGAATGGTCCGGGATTGCTTATGGCGTCACGTTCATCTTCATGGCTGTTTTCTCCCCCATCTGGGGCAAAGCCGCCGACCGCTACGGACGCAAGCCCATGTTGCTGCGCGCCAGTATGGGCATGGCGATCGTTTTGACTTGCATGGGCTTTGTCCAGAACGTCTATCAACTGGTTGGACTGCGGCTTTTGCAAGGCACGATTTCCGGCTATTACTCAGCCGCCATCACCCTGGTCGCTACCCAGACTCCCAAGGACCGCTCCGGCTGGGCCTTGGGGACTTTGTCAACGGGCGCGGTCGCCGGAATGCTGTTGGGTCCGCTGCTCGGAGGCGCTGTCGCGGAAGTGCTCGGAATTCGCAGCGTTTTCTTCACCATTGGCGCGCTGCTGTTGGTCGCATTCTTCGCGGCTCTGCTGTTTGTGTCGGAAAACTTCGTCCCTTCAGAAACCAGCTCGCCAACCTTCCGGGAAGTCTGGCGCACAATGCCTTTCCCGCAGCTCACGATCGCCATGTTTGTGACCTCGCTGATCCTGCAATTGGCGCTGATGTCCATTCAGCCGATTTTGACCGTATATATCGCCGGCCTATCCACCGACACCGGCCACATCGCCATGATCTCCGGCATGGTGTTCGCCGTGTCCGGGCTGGCCAGCATCATCGCTGCGCCGCGGCTGGGCGCACTGGCAGACCGGATCGGTCCGCAAAAAGTAATGGCAGTGGCCCTACTCGCCGCTGGCCTCCTTTTCATCCCGCAAGCCCTGGTGCGAAACCCATGGGAGCTGATGGCCCTGCGCTTTCTGCTCGGAATTGCAACTGCCAGCCTGCTGCCCTCCATCAATTCCATGATCCGGCAAATCACGCCGGATGAAATCACGGGACAGATCTACGGCTACAACCAGTCCGCCCAGTTTATCGGATCGTTTGGCGGCGCGGTGATGGGTGGCCAGATCGCTTCGATGTTCGGCATCCACTATGTTTTCTTCTCCACCAGCGCTTTATTATTGCTCAATGCACTCTGGGTTTATTTTCTGGTTTACAAAAAAGCTGTAATTTAGGAGGCCTCCAAATGGATCTATTGAACCGACGTCAATTCTGCAAATGCTCCGCTCTGGCCGCATTGGCTTTTTCCCCCTGCAGCCTTCTTCTGAAGCAAGCCAACTGCTTCGCCGCCGGCGCAACCGAAAACTACTACCTGGCCCGCAAACAGATGCTCCTCCGCGACTTCGCCGACACTCTGCAAGGCGTCAATCAACTGCTGACCCCTGAGTTTGGACTGCTGCGAACTCGAATGATCACGGATCAGGCCATGAAGAATTTTGAAGCCCGGCTGCCCAACCTGCCTGACGTGAGAGGGGCCCGGAACTGGGACACGGAGTTCATTCCCATTGCCGCCTGGTATGTGTCTCTCTATGAGTCCATGAGCCAAAACGGCAAGACCGCCGAAAACGTCGGCAAGTTGATTTATGATCTCAATGAATATTCTCTCGCGTCCGTACCGAAAGAAAAAATCCCGACCGAACAGGAACGCCTCTTCAGTCAGGAATATATGAAGTATCTGCGCGACTGGGCCGAATGGACCCAAAAACGTGAATTGAGCGCCAACTGGGTAGCGCATTTCATTCCGGAAAACGGCAGGGATTTCGACTACGGCGTCGATTATGTCGAATGCGGCCTCGTCAAGTACTGCCGATCACAAGGAGCCCCTGAAGTGGCTTCCTACATCTGCCCCACGGATTTCTCCCGCAGCCGTACCTATGGAACCGGGCTGCAGCGGACAAAAACCATCGCACGCGGAGATGGGCTCTGCAATTTCCGCTTCAAGAAAGACCGCCCGGTTGTGCAGAACTGGTCGACGGAGCTGGCTCTGATTCACGCCGGTCAAGCCAAAAAATAGAGGTACAGTTGCACCGCGTCTCTGCTATTTTTTCGCCAGTTTCGCCAGCACGTCGGCAGTGATGTCCTGTCCGCCGAGCGCGACGCTGTTCTTGTGCACCACCATCGCCAATCCCTTTTCCGCCGCCACGGCCTTCATCGCCGCGCCGATGCTTTCCGCAATCGGTTTCAGCAGTTCCTGGCGTTTCTGTTCAATCTTCTGGCCGAGTTGCTGGTCAAGCGCCAGTTTGTCCTTATCGTTCATGCCGACCGACTTCGTTTCAAATTCCTTGCGGATCTGCTCGGTTTCCGCTTTCAGCGCTGCATTGGCCGCCGCCGTATCGGGATGATTGTTGATCAAATACAAAAAATCGATGATGCCCACAGGAAAATTGTCCGCCGGAGCGGCTGCCGCCATGCCGGTCCATCCCAGACAAAGCAGCCCGGCCAAAACGAACGGGAGCAGCACTTTACGAAAATACGTCCCTGTTTTCACGTTGATTCCTTCTTTCAAGAATTTAATTGGCTGCCGGATCGAGCGCCGGTTGCTCGTCTTTTTTCAACACCCCCGCCGCAATGAGCTGCTTGATGATATTATCCTGAACCGCCAGCGACTGAACGAACCCTTCCAGCGGCATTACGATGCGCTGGTTCACTTCCACCACCGGTTGCCCGTCTTTGCTTTTCAGCTGCGGCTGGACCGTCATCAAATCAATACGCACCAGATTGCCGGTGACATGAACGGCGCTGATGCCGTCGGCGAAAATCTCTCTGTTCATGTTGTTGCACTTCCTTATCTTTCATCGTCGGGTCCGGTCGCCAGGTCTGCCCCTTCCGGCTAGAATTGCACCGCATAATGATCTTCGATGATTTTTACGAAGCGGGTGACATAGTCGTTGGCCGGCGTCGGAATCCCCAGTTCGCGGCCATACCCGGCAATCGCACCATTGAGAAATTCAATCTCCGTCTTGCGTTTGGCCCGCACGTCCTGCGCCATCGACGGGTAATGTTCACCCGCCCGCGCCACCGCCGCCAGCATATCCTCGATCAGATCGTCATAGTCGAGGGTCACGCCTTTGGCTGCTGCAACCGCCACGACTTCCCGGGTAATGTCCTGCACAGTGCGGAAGCCTTCCGGATGATTGAAAAATTCCCGCGCCCGCAGCCGCACAATCCCGCAGGTCCCGTTCACGCAGGCGTTCATCACGACCTTTGCCCAGATATGTTCCGCTACATGCGCTGAAAACTCAGCCGCCACGCCGCCGTCGCACAGATGGGCGGCCATTTTTCGCGCCATTTCAT
>CAZSRN010000182.1:0-4920 GCA_964609115.1 uncultured Veillonellaceae bacterium
CAGGAACTGGCGCAACGATTCGGCATCAAACAGGTGCGGTTCAATAATACCGCGGGTGAAGCCGACTTGGACACCTCATCGCTTGCGATTGTTCGTGACAAGAGCAAATGTATTCTTTGCGGCGATTGTGTGCGAGTGTGCGAAGAAGTTCAGAACATCGGGGCTATCGATTTTGCCCATCGGGGCTCGAAAATGTGCATCAGTGCGGCATTTGACGAACCCATCAATGATACGAAGTGCATTGGATGCGGACAATGTGCGGCTGTCTGCCCGACCGGCGCGATTGTGGTAAAAAATGATACGGCAAAACTGTGGAAAGATCTCAGCGATCCCACTGTCAAAGTCGTGGTGCAGATTGCTCCTGCCGTGCGCGTGGGTGTGGGGAAGGAACTGGGCTTGCCTGAGGGCGAAAATGTTATGGGCAAAATTGTTGCAGCATTGCGCCGCATTGGGTTTGACGAAGTGTTTGATACCACAACCGGCGCAGATTTGACGGTGCTTGAAGAAGCCGGAGAGTTTTTATCCAAAGTGCAAAAGGGCGAAAAATTGCCCCTGTTTACCTCTTGTTGTCCCGCATGGGTCAAGTATGCCGAACTGAATCATCCCGAATTGGTGGAAAATATTTCGACCTGCCGTTCTCCCATGCAGATGTTCGGCAGCGTACTCAAAGAACACTACAGCCATTCGCACCGGCGGATCGTTGTGGTGGCGATTATGCCCTGCACCGCGAAGAAGCAGGAAGCGGCGCGGGACGAATTCAAAGAAGAAGGCGTACCCTATGTGGATCACGTCATTACAACCCAGGAGCTTATTCAGATGATTCGGGAAGCCGGTATCGTTTTTTCCGAGATCGAGCCGGAAGCCGTCGATATGCCTTTTGGAGCTACCAGCGGCGCGGGAGTGATTTTTGGCGTGACGGGCGGCGTGACCGAAGCGGTTATCCGGCGGATTTCCGACGACAAATCGGCGCCGGCGCTGCGGGTTATTCCCTTCACGGGAGTTCGCGGGTTGCAGGGCGTTAAGGAAACGTCCATCGATTATAATGGCCGCGAAGTAAAGATCGCCATTGTCAGCGGCATCAAAAATGCGGAAAATCTGATTAAAAAGATGCAACGCGGCGAAAAAAGCTATGATTTTGTGGAAGTCATGGCTTGTCCCGGTGGATGTATCTGCGGAGCCGGCCAGCCGGTCACGAACCTGGAAGGAAAAAACCGCCGCAGCGCGGGTTTGTATGAAACCGACAGAATGAGTACAATCAAGCGTTCGGAAGAAAATCCGGTGATTATGGCGTTGTATGGCGGCTTGCTGAAAGGCAAGGTGCATAAGTTGCTTCATGTGCATTATCATGGAAGGTCGTGACGGATATGATTATTATCAATGTCTGCATTGGTAGCGCCTGTCACATTAAAGGTTCTTATAATGTTATCAATTCATTGCAGCAATTGACGGAAGAATATGGACTGATCAATACGGTGGAAACCCGCGCGGCTTTTTGTCTGGGACACTGCACACAGGCGGTGTCCGTACGGATTGGCGATGGCGAAGTGCATAGCGTTTCCGGGGCAACAGCTCGGGATTTTTTTGTCGAGCATGTATTGCCGGCTGCAGAGAAGCACTCGTAGCAAATTTGCGGAGGGGTACAGGTGAAAATCGTAAAGGTGGAAATTTGTCAGGGAACGTCCTGCCATTTGTTGGGAGGACTGGAACTGGCAACGGCAGTACGGGCGTTACCGATGGAGAAGCTGAAACAAATAGAGCTTTGTACGATCCATTGCCTGAAGAACTGTCGACAAGGTCCCAGCGTCAGAATTGACGGCAAAATATACGCTGGGGTTACGCCGGAGCAACTGATCGCGCTGTTGGAAGAAATCGCATTTCGGGCGGCAAGCTGAATACCGGCAATACCGCTGTGCCGCGAATACTTGCAGAAAAGGCTTCCGGAGTGATTTCCGGAAGCCTTTTATCGTATAAAATGCACATACGTTATTTCAGTTGGCGAGTAATGCCAGGGAGAGAACGACGATTTCAATCTGGCGCAGTTCGTCTTCATGACGTTCTCGTTCCAGCCATTGACGATGACGCCATTCTTGTTCGTTTTCATGTGCAAGGCGTCGCATGGCTTGTTCATGACGCTGATCTTCCCACCATTGCCGCCGCCGGATTTCTTCCCGCTGGTGTTGGAGCCGCTGTTCCTCCATCCACTGACGGTGACGCCACTCACGTTCATTTTCATGGATGGATCTACGTAGAACCTGCCGACGCCGTTGATCTTCCTGCTCCCGCCAGTGTCTCAGATCCCGATTCTGCTGTTCACGACGTTCCTGCCAATGTTGCTCCTGCTGCGGACCCTTTGACGGTTGAGCATGGGATGCTTCCTGATGATGTCGCCGAGGGTCTTCCCGCGAAGCGGCTTCTGCAATATAAGCTCCGCCGCCGAACTGCAGCAGGCCGATCAACATGGAACAGACAATTTTTTTTGGTGCGTTGTTTTTCACACATCATACCCCCTATTGTTTGCTTTTCCATCGCGGGCTTTGTCGGGCTGGCAGGATAACCCATATATTGATTATAGAAACAAAAGGTTACGAAATCATGGCGATTTTGTGACGAAATTGTGAAAAATGTAGTAAGATAAAAAGGCAAATGCGAAAAATGGGGAGAGACGTTGTTTGGTACACCAAGTTCTTCCAAAAAGTAAAGACCGTGATTTACTGGCCTTGGTTATGCTCGTCGCACTGTCCCTTTACAGAACGGCAGGACATGCCTTGTGGCTTCATCTTTCAGGCAGAGGATTGCCGAAATCCTCCGACAGTTACTGGTACATTACGTATGCTTGTGGATTGCTGGAGCATTTTTCTATTGGACTGAATATCGATGAAGTGCTGTATCTGGGGTATAATGTATTATTGGCAACTCTGTTGGGCATATTCAGAAGCTCTGTTGCAGTGGTGATGATCCAGGCGGTGGTTGCCAGTTTGGCTATTATCCTGGTGTACAGGATTTCTTGTTTGTTATTCAATCGCAGCACCGCTATTATTGCCGGATTTTTTTACCTTTATATTTGGGATGTCACCCTTTGGGCCACCTATGTATTATCCGACAGCTTTTTTGTCAGTCTGACGTTGTTGTGCGTGTATCTGTTGCTTCGGGCCATGGAAGCCGGCCGGACGGGCTGGAAAATTTTATTTGCAGTGACTGCTTTATACTTGTGCGTGTTTCGACCGACCGGAATCTTGATCATGGCCATGATGCTCCTTTACATTGCAAGCCGGATCAACAGGGAACGACTGAAAGTTTTTTGGCGGCGTTACAAATGGGCAGTAAGCGGCTTGGCGCTTTTTTCAGCAGTAATCGTCGGCTATTTATATTCGCGGAATGTTTTCGATCCACTGACGCGTTCTTTACAATACAATGTGAAACTTGTATTGTATAATGTATATGCAAAAGGGTGGATTTATGACATTGCGACTCCCTTTGACTATTTTTATCGGCCCAATTATTCGATTGACTTATGTGACAGCCTGGCTGTAAGCTTTCTCGTGCATAACTGGGAGCCTATCAGCGTGTTGTATATTCGACGGGCCATTGCTTTTCTGGGAACGTGGACGTGGGAGATACAGATCCGGACGATGGGCGATGTCCTTTATTTTGCGTTTAAAATGCTGCCGTGCGCCTTGTTTTTTGTCGGGACTGTTGCAGCGTTCCGCAATGGAAAGTTTGGGAAGGCCGCCATCGTGTGGCTGATTGTTTTTGCCGCGTTTGCATTCTGTGTGTTGCTTTTTATTGACGCCATGTATCGTTATCGATTTCCCGCCATGCCTTTTGTTGCCATTATAGCCGCATACGGGCTGGATAGAATGATTTCGGGAGGTTTGTCGTTTGCTAAAAGAGTGCACTCCTTGTGATCAAAAAAAACAGGATACTCTGGTTATTATTCCGGCATTCAATGAACAAAAAAATATATTGAGGGTTATCCGTGATATTCAAACTGATTTGCCGGATGCCGATATATTGGTTGTCAATGATTGTTCTGCGGACCATACATCCGAAGTGGCGCACACGGCGACAAATGCCAAAGTAATTGATCTCCCTTGCAATCTGGGAATTGGCGGCGCGATACAGACCGGTTTCAAGTATGCGATGAACGGCGGTTATGAGTATGCGGTTCAGATCGATGGAGACGGACAACATGTGCCCGGCGAAGTCCGCAAGCTTTTTGCCATGATGGAACAGAATCGCTGCGACATGGTGATCGGTTCCCGTTTCTTGGGAGTGGATTCTTTTCAGACAACTTGGTGCCGACGCATGGGAATCAAGGTGTTTTACTGGCTGTTTCGAACGTTGGTCCATGTCAGGATTACGGACAGCACATCCGGATTCCGGCTCTACAACCGGAAGAGTTTGGCGGTATTATCCCGTTATTACTCCAGTGATTATCCCGAACCGGATGCGATTGTGCTGCTGAAAAAGTATGGCCTTAAAATTGGCGAGGTGGGTGTTGAAATGCGGGCGCGCGAGTATGGACGCTCTTCCATAACACCGCTGAAAAGTCCATACTACATGGCAAAAGTCATTTTGACGATTTTGGTATCCTGCGCCAGACCAAGGCGGTGAGACAACGGTGTTAGGCGGGTCGTTTGAAAAAATCCAGTGGCTTGGGATTACGTTCAGTTTAATTATTCTGCTGTCGGTATTCTTTTTGGCCCGTGAAAGGTTGCTCAAGGAAAAATATTCCTTGGTATGGCTGATGATTGGGCTGTTCGTGTTAGTGATGTCCCTGTTTCGCGGGTTGCTGGACGGATTTTCCAACCTAATCGGCGTTTATTATGCACCGTCGGCATTTTTTTCCTTATTGATTGCCGGCGCGTATCTTTTATTATTGAACATGAGTGTCAGCCTTTCTGCATTAAAGGCGCAGAA
>CAZSRN010000183.1:0-4654 GCA_964609115.1 uncultured Veillonellaceae bacterium
GGTTGTCGATGCATAAACTGATGCAGGGCAGGACGTCTGCGGGAAGTTTGTTTTTATCGGTTCTCCTGCTTGTGTGCTGTTTAAGTTCCATTGCCGAGGCGGCTCCCATGATCCCGATTCCAAATTTAAATATTGGCATTGAACCGGCCAACAAGCCGCAGGATGTGGCGCTCAGTCTGCAAATACTTCTTGCGTTGACGGTTCTCACTTTGGCGCCGTCGATCATCATTATGATGACGGCGTTTACGCGCATTATTGTCGTATTGTCGTTTCTTCGCAGTGCACTGGCAACGCAGCAAATGCCACCCAATCAGGTTATTGTAGGATTGGCGCTGTTTTTGACTTTTTTTACAATGTCACCTTATTTGGAACAGGTAAACAAAAATGCCTGGCAACCCTATCTGGCAGGAACAATTTCGCAGGAAGCCGCTACTACGGAAGCGCTCAAACCCATGCGGGAATTCATGTTCAAACAGGCCAGGGAAAATGATGTGGCCTTGTTTATAAATCTGACGGATGGACCACGCCCGGAGACGCAGAATGAAGTTCCGACGATGGTTTTAATTCCGGCATTTATCATTAGTGAATTGAAAACCGCATTTCAGATTGGGTTTCTTATTTATATTCCATTTATCGTTGTCGATATGGTGGTCGCGAGTACCTTAATGTCCATGGGGATGATGATGGTCCCTCCGGTTATGATTTCGTTGCCGTTTAAAGTATTGTTGTTTATTTTGGTAGATGGCTGGCATTTGATTGTTCATTCTCTATTAATGACTTTTAAATGACCTTGGGATATTGATGAAAATGAGAACGCAGGAGGCGCAATATTCGGATGTCACAAGATATTGCCATCCAATTGGGCAGGGAAGCATTATACATGGTAATGTTGGTGTCTGCTCCCATGTTGGGACTGGGCCTTATTGTCGGGGTTGCTGTAAGCATTTTTCAGGCTACAACTCAGATTCAGGAACAGACGCTTGTTTTTGTGCCCAAGATTATCGCCACATTTGTGGCGATTTTGATCTTTGGCCCATGGATTCTGGGGATGATGGTAGACTATGCACGCGAAATGTTCATGGCGTTCAATAGCGTGATTCGATAAAGTTGGAGGCTGCTTGTGGATTTTCCCGCAGAATATTCCAATCAGTTTGTTCAGTTTTTGCTTGTTTTTGCCCGCGTTACCGGAACATTAACCAGTGCTCCGGTTTTTGGCAGCAAAGTTATACCCGTTTATACACGGGTTGGGCTGTCCATATTATTATCCTTGTTTATGTTGCCCATAGCATCGCTCGCGCAAGACCGTCAACCGTCGTCTTTGTTATTCCTGGCTTGGTTATTGGTAGTTGAGCTAACCTATGGATTGGCGGCCGGTTTTGTGGCGGCATTCTTTCTTCAGGCGGTTCAGATGGCGGGACAACTGATCGACATGCAGATTGGGTTCGGCATGATCAATGTTTTTGATCCTCAGTTCGGGCAGCAGGTTCCTTTGGTGGGTAATTTTAATTTTCTTATGTCATTGGTTGTCTTTTTAGCACTGCAGGGTCATCATATTTTGATCACTGCGCTTGCCGATAATTTTCGGGCTGTTCCTCTTGGGGTTCATCTTCAGATCGCCAATTCAACGGAATTCGTGGTCAGTACTGTGGCCAATATGTTTGTGCTGGCATTGCGAATTGCATTGCCAATTCTGGGGACGGTCCTGATGACCGACGTTGCTTTGGGAATTCTTGCGAGAATTATGCCCCAGATGAATGTCTTTGTTGTTGGGATTACTGGAAAGCTCGTTGTTGGGATTTTCATGCTGTTTTTAATCCTGCCGTTTTATGTTTCGTTTTTGGAGGTTGGCTTTGCAGGAATTTATCGAGATTTTTCACACATATTGGAAATTCTCGGCCAAGAAGCCCGATAACCCATTTGTTTTTGACCTGCAGCGCTTTGACTCGTCGGAAAAAACAGAGGAACCGACGCAACGCAAACAGGAGGAAAGCCGGAAGAAAGGGCAGGTTGCAAAAAGCGCCGAACTCAGTTCTGTATTTGTTATTTTGGCAGCATTTGTAGCGCTTAAATCAGCCAGCCCCTACATCTATGAAAAGATGGTCGGCTACATGCGGTTTTCCTTTACAGAATTTGATATTAAACAGGATTTTACCATCCAGTCCATCCATACCGTCGTTTTGAATGCAGCCGTTGTTTTTTTGGAAACAATCATGCCGGTTATGATGGCGGTTTTGCTTGTGGGGATTACGGTAAATTTTTTACAGGTGGGCTTTAATTTTAATCCCGATACAATTATGCCGCAGTTTAGCCGAATCAATCCAATGTCAGGTTTTGGCCGGATTTTTTCCAAGCGTTCATTGGTTGAATTGGTAAAATCATTACTAAAAATTACTGTTGTCGGTTATTTCATCTACCGTTTCATCCAGAAGGAAACGACCAGGATTCCTGCATTGATGATGTCGGAACTGACGGAATCCTTTGCGATCCTCGCTGCAATTATCTATGACCTTGCATTTCAGATCTCCATGGTTATTCTGGTTCTGGCTGTTCTGGATTATGGATACCAGTGGTGGGAACACATGCAGAATCTGAAAATGAGCAAGCAAGAAGTCAAAGAAGAAATGAAGCAGACCGAAGGAAATCCGCAAGTTAAAAGCAAGATTCGCGAAAAACAGCGGGCGATGGCGATGCGGCGCATGATGGCCGAGGTTCCTAAAGCTGATGTCGTGGTGACCAATCCGACGCATTTTGCCGTTGCGATTAAATATGAAGCGGGCATGGAAGCTCCGACGGTGATTGCCAAAGGTTCTGATTTCATTGCTCAGCGGATCAAGGAAATTGCCAAGGAAAACGATGTGGTGATTGTGGAAAATAAACCATTGGCGCAGACGTTATTCAAGACCACGGAAATAGGCGATATGATTCCCGGTGATTTATATAAGGCGGTTGCCGAGGTTTTGGCTTATGTTTACAGACTGAAACGAAAGTATTCTTAATGGTGGGTTGGAGCATAATACATGGCTGATAAAAATATTCTCATAACTAAATTGAACCAGTTCAGCGATGTGATACTGGCTCTGGGCGTAGTAACCATCGTTGTTATGATGATTATTCCGCTGCCGCCTTTTTTGCTGGACTTGTTGCTGGCGCTCAATATAACACTATCGTTGACGATTGTCATGATTTCAATTTACAACGTAGAACCCTTGCAGTTTTCCGTTTTCCCGTCTTTGTTACTGGTTACGACGTTGTTTCGGTTGGCGTTGAATGTTTCTTCTACCCGCTTGATTCTGCTCTATGGGTATGCGGGAGAAGTCATCATGGCTTTCGGAACCTTCGTTGTCGGCGGCAATGCAGTTGTTGGTTTTATTGTGTTTATCATCCTCATATTGATTCAGTTTATTGTTATTACCAAAGGCGCTGAACGTGTGGCCGAAGTTGCGGCGCGCTTTACCTTGGATGCTATGCCGGGCAAGCAGATGGCGATTGATGCCGACCTGAACGCAGGCCTGATTACTGACGCCGATGCGCGTATTCGACGACGCAATATTCAACGAGAAGCGGATTTTTATGGCGCTATGGACGGCGCGAGCAAGTTCGTCAAGGGCGATGCGATTGCCGCGATTGTCATTATTGTCATCAATATTCTGGGCGGATTCGTCATTGGCATGGTTCAGCGGGATATGTCAATTTTGCAGGCGCTTCAAACATATACCTTGTTGACGGTTGGTGAAGGACTGGTCAATCAGATTCCGGCGCTGCTGATTTCCACGGCAACTGGTTTGGTAGTTACCCGGGCCGCATCAGAAGAGAATTTGGGGCATGACATTGCCGCGCAGTTGTTGGCCTACCCTCGTGTATTCTATTTGGTTGGGGCAGTTTTGACTTTGTTGGCGGCCATACCGGGATTGCCGGGAATTCCCTTCATCTCGATCGCAATGATTGTTGCCGGTGTGGGCTATGTACTGCAGAAAACGGCCAAAACGGCGGAAGAAACTGCAGTTACCCAAAAAGAAGAAAAGGAAATGGAAGAGGTTCGCAAACCGGAGAGCATTGTATCGCTGCTGCAGGTGGATCCAATTGAACTGGAAATTGGTTACAGTCTTATTCCATTAGTGGATGTTGCACAGGGCGGGAATTTATTGGACAGGGTGGTCATGATCCGTCGTCAATGCGCACTGGAAATGGGGATTGTCGTACCGACGATTCGTATTCGTGATAATATTCAATTAAAACCTAGTGCATATGTGATAAAAATAAAGGGAATTGAGGTTGCCAAGGGCGAATTATTACTTGATCACTTTTTAGCGATGAACCCAGGGACCGTGACGGAAGAAATTCCTGGTGAAGAAACAATCGAACCGGCATTTGGCTTGCCGGCGATTTGGATCAATGAGGTTTATCGTGAAAGAGCCGAACTTTGCGGGTACACGGTCGTGGATCCCATTTCGGTGTTAGCCACTCATTTGACTGAAGTCGTGAAGAGTCATTCTGACGAGCTGCTGGGACGACAAGACGTACAGACACTAATTGATTCTGTCAAACAGGATCATCCGGCAGTAGTTTCCGAACTTGTGCCGGCGATGATGTCTGTGGGTGAGATACAAAAGGTACTGATTTGCTTGTTAAGGGAGAGGGTTCCTGTCAGGGATCT
>CAZSRN010000183.1:4664-4897 GCA_964609115.1 uncultured Veillonellaceae bacterium
TTCAGCCACCTTTACCAAGGATCCCGATGTTTTGGCGGAATACGTTCGTCGGGCGCTTTCACGCAGTATTACCCGTCAATACATTCAGAACAATATGCTTACTTGTCTGACTCTTGAGCCGCAGGCAGAAAATCAGATTGTGTCGTCGGTTCAGCATACCGAAAGAGGAAGTTTTGTTAACATGGATCCTGGACTGTCGCAACAGTTTATTGCCAGTTTGTCGAAAGAACTGC
>CAZSRN010000184.1:0-4887 GCA_964609115.1 uncultured Veillonellaceae bacterium
TACTACTCCGCCGAGGCTCAATACTCCCTCTTTAAAAGAAATCGTTGCCAGACTTGTTGTTTCTCCTGTTCCCGAGTCTGTATAGGAGGTGGTGGTTTCTTCATACGGCGCTTCATCCGTCGCATATCCGCCGAAAATGTAACGTCCTGCATATTGTGTATTCAACAGTTCGACGACGTTGCTCTTCAATTCGGAAACTGCGACTGAAATTTTCGCCAATTCGGACTCAGTCAAAACATCGGTAGAGGCTTGGGCAGTCAGATCACGAATCTGCTGCACAGCATCCGTCAGAGAATCCAGTGTGTCCGAGGTCACTTTCATCCAGGAGGTTGCATCAGCGGCATTCGACTGATACTGTTCGATCGTCGCAATGTAACTGCGATATTGCAGCGTCTTTGTGGCGGCAATTGGGTCATCCGAAGCTTCCTGAATTTCCAGCCCTGTCGACGTTTCCTGCTGCGCATCGCTCAGCCGTTGCATATTATCATTGATATTCCTGATTACGCTTTGCGTCATCATCGAATTCGTAATCCGCATCATGCTCTTCACCTTCTTTACAAATTTTTAACCGTTCACCATATCCAACATGGTCTGATAGATTTCCTGCCACATGCTGACTGCTTTGGACGAAGCCGCAAAAGCTTCTTGATACAAAACGAGATTAGTCGTTTCTTCACTTGTAGATACGTTGGATACCGAGGCTCGCCGCGTATCAACCGAATTCAAAATCTCATCATGCCTTTCGGCTTGTGTCGTCGCATAAGAAGTAGAAGTGCCCAGCGTTGCCGTCATCGATTCCAGATAATCAGCCGGACTGCAATTGCCGAATACTTCATCAGATTCGCAAAGGTCAATCAGCGCCAACATATTTTCAGCATTTTCAGTTTCACTGGTATCTTGTGACGATGATGCGGCAATCGTTGAAACATCGGCAAGCACATCGCCCGATAAGGAAATATTGGCTGCCGTAATTTGGGCATAAGCTGCCGCAATCTCTTCATCAGTGGTCGTCGCCGTTCGCGTTATGAAAGTCGAAGATGAAATTTCATTATATGTAAAGAAGCAAATCCCTGTGTTGCCGTTGGAATCATAACCGTCGGCATGTCCGGAGTAACTGGCCGTGCCTTCATTGAATGCTTTAGCCAACGTCTGGGCATATTCGTCCAATTGATCCATGTAATACAGAACGCCTTTACTGTCTCCATCTTCACCGGTTCCATCTCGAAGTTCCAGCAACGCCCCCAGTTGACCGCTTTCCGGCGTCACTGAACTTTGGGTATCACTCCAGACCACATCGTACATTCCATCCTGAATACTTGTCGCATCCTGAACTTCATTACACTCAAGCGTTCTGTACTTACCGCCATTGACCAGCGTTCCTCCGTCAATGCTTATAACAACGGTTGTTACTTCTTCCCCTGTCACAGACGTTCCCGCCGTAGCTTCCGTTACTTCAATATTGATCAGTGAAGAAAGGTTGTCAATCAGCAGATCCCGTTGATCTTCCAGATCACTGGCATCTCCGCCTGCAATCTGCGCTCTCTGAATTTGCTCGTTCAATGCGGCGATTTGTTCACTGTAAGAATTAATTTCCGACACGGTTGTTTTAACATCTTCATTCAGATCATCCCGGATATCGGAAAGAGAAGACGCCATACTGTTCAGATAGTCACAAGCGGCAACCCCTGCCTGTTGAAGAGCAGTGCGGGCATCCGTACTGCTGGGATTGGTTGATACATCCTCCAGCGCCGCAGTGAATTCGCTCATGACGGTGTCAAAACCATCTTCGCTGGTAATGTCCTCTAATACATCTTCCAGCTCACCGAGCGCCGTCGACTTGGTGTCCCACGCCGTCGCCACACTGTTTTCCGACCAATACTCCGCATCGATCAATGCATCGCGCTCGCGCGAAATCGAAGTAACTTCAGTTCCCGCACCTGTACTGGAACTGGAAATGTACACAGCCGCCGGGCCAATGGCTGTCTGCGTAACCGTTTTACGCGAATAACCTTCCGTATTGGCATTGCTGATATTGTTTGTCGCAACGGACATAGCCGATTGGCTGGCATAAAGTCCGGTAGTTGCCGTATATAACCCGGTAAATGTCGAAGACATGGTTCACCTCCAGAAACATAATTTCACCGCACAAGTGAAATAATATCCGATACTAATCCGTCAACCAGACTCAAAAATTTGGAGGAAGCGCTGTAAGCGCTTTGATATACAATCATTTTTGACAATTCCTCTTCCATGGAAACGCTGGAAACCGACAACCGATCCGTATCGGTCTGTGTAACCAAACTATCCTGGGTCGTCATCAGCCCGTCAATGGTTTCACTTTCAGTCGCCACCCAGGAAACTACCGCCGAGTAGTAATCATCCATGCTCTTGGAAAGTCCATCGGCTTCCAGCAAATCGGTGTCATCCTGCAATGCAGCAATCAAGTTGGCAATTCCGCCGTCACTCGCTTCTCCGGTAGCGGATACCGCCAGCAAGGTCGTATCCGCCGAAAATGCCGTATTGACCTGAATGTTACCGACATTCATTCCTGTTTCACTGGCGCTGGACACATCACCATTGACAAAAAATAATGTTGAATTGGTATGGGTGGTATCTGTTTCCCCCAGATTTATTCCGGAGCAGAATAGATTGTTCACTTCATAGGCGATTGTCGTGATCAATGCATTCAGTCCCTGTCGCAACTCTGCAACGGAACTGGCGGAATCCGGATTAAAATCAAAAGGAGACGCACTATCATAGTCGATGGTCGTCACTCCGCTCTGGTCGGCATCTTCCATCAGGGCCAAAATGCTTCCGGAAGAAAATTCCGCACTGTTACCCGTCTCCGCCCACGTTACGGCAAGTGGATCAGAAGTCGTTCCATCCCCGGAAGCAACCAACGTGTGCGTTTTTTCTCCGCTAACCAGATACACGCCACTAATCAGAACTTCGTACGTTCCATTCGTTTGAATATTTACGGTCACATCCGCCAGATCCGACATCTGATCAACCAACGTATCCCGTTGGTCTTCCAGATCGTTCGCCGTCAACCCATTGGCTTCTGCAAGATCGATTTGTTCATTCAGTTCCGCCACCTGTGTTGCCAAATCATTCAATGTTTCAACCGATTCATAAACGTTATCGGCGCATTCTTCCTGCAACTGTTGCAGTTGGGAATCCAGCTCGGCCATCAAATCAACCAGGCTGGCAGCCGCCTCCAGCACCGTATCCTGTGCACTGGCACTGGAAAGATCTTTGCCCAATTCTTCCCAACTGGCGAAAAACTCTTCCATCGCAGCTTGAATGCCCGTTTCCTCCGCTGAGTCATCCGACGTTGAGGTGGAAAAATCACCAAGCAGTTCTTCCGCAGCCGTCAACGTTTCACTTTTGGCTTCATAATAGGACAAATCGGCGTTTTCCGTCCGATAGGTCTGATCCAGCATCGTATTTCGCAGGCGTGTCACCGACTCTACGGAAGTTCCTATTCCAATTACACTGCTGGAAGTAACCAGTTCAGAAGTATTGGTCCTTTGCCGGGAGTATCCGGTCGTATTCACATTCGCCAAGTTGTGGCTGATGGTTTCCAAAGAAGTCTGGTTGACAGACATACCTGTATAACCTAAGTTGTATACCCCGAAGGTGGAAGACATCAGCCGCACCTCTCCTTAACAAAGAATGAAAGAATCAACTTTTTAACTGACCATATTGATTACGGTCTGCATCATCTCATCCGTAACGGTAATCATTTTGCTCGCCGCTTGATAGGCGCGTTCCGCCACCATCATGCCCGCGAACTGTTCCGACAAATCGACATTGGAGGCTTCGAGGGTACCGGAATTCAGATCGCCGGACCCGCTGGATCCGGCAACAACGCCACCCGTAAATTCGCCCGAGTTTGCGCTGACCTGATACACATTGCTCCCCACTTTATCAAGCCCGGCAGCATTTTCAAAAACCGCCAGCGCAATTTGTCCCAATACTTGGGTCTCACCGTTGCTGTAAGAACCCGTGATGGTGCCATCGCTGCTGATTGTAAACTCTTCCAGAGTTCCCGCCGCATATCCGTCGCTGTCCTTGACCGCAACGGTAGCGGTTCCGCTGCTAAGAGTAATTCCGGTCATATCCAGATCAACAGTAATCGCACTTGTACTCGCAGCCGTTGAAGAACTGGTGTCTGGAGTAACCGTTATTGCGGATGTCGACGGTTCAAGGGTAATCGTCTCCGTAACCGATGAACTCGTAGTAGTAGCAAATCCCAGCGCTGTTGCAGAGGTTCCCGCAACAGTTATTGCTTGCCCGCTTGGCGAAGTCAGAGACAGGTACCCGCTGGCATTCGCAACGGTCACCACTCCTGATCCAAGAGCCGTATCGATAGCCGTTTGCAACTCGCTCACACTATCTACACCTGTCAAACTGACGGATGTAGCAGTCCCTCCAGCTATAGAAACCGTCAAATTATTTGCAGTTGTAGCGCTGGCCGCAGTGTAACCGGGGGTAGAAGTACCCGTAAGTTGTTGAGTTTGATAATAATACGTTGAAGACGTTGTGGTATTCAGTAGTTTTCCATTCGAATCAAACATCAAGTATCCGGACCCAGACGCAGTAATATCCGTTTCTGCGTCTGAGGCTTTCCAGTAGACTATGGTGACATTTTCACCATTTGTACCCGCGGCGGCATCACCGGAGGTTGTATATACGGTGCCTGTAGCGCACTTGGTATAGCTTACCGTCACGTCATAGTCGTCGCCCAGCGCATTATAGACTGTGATTGTGCTGGAAGCATCGGAGGTATAAGTCGTCGGCAACGTCTCCGGCCACGTTCCCTGCGCTGTAGCTGAAGAATTCAGAGTTCCTTTCAGTGTTGCATAACTTGTAGCTTCCGGCGAA
>CAZSRN010000185.1:0-4857 GCA_964609115.1 uncultured Veillonellaceae bacterium
ATTTCCACTCCTGCTTCCGGTTCTATCTTTTGATTTGTAATGACTTTTGGGCAAAGGACAACCATTGTCGGGCAGCAAACGAAAGATGCCTGTCTTTCTCCCAGATCACTGCCAAATTCCACTGGAGGGGCGTATCTTCCAGCAGCAATACATGTACTTCATTCTTCACGTTGAGCTCACAAACCTTTTGCGGAAGAAATCCAACTCCAAGATTGGCGGCTACCATACCCACAATAAAATCCCATTGGGAAGTCTGACAGGCAATTTGCGGTGTAAAACCCGAGCGTTTGCATTGTTCAATTACCTGGTCGTGCAAAGCAAAATCTTTGCGAAATAAAATAAATTGATCTTCAGCAAAGTCCTTTAGTGTAACTGTCTGTTTGTGACGTAAAGGGTGTTCCGGTCCTACAATGGCAACTACAGGTTCCTGTGCAAAATTGAAAATATGAAACCGGGATGCGTTTGCCGGCAGTAACACAATACCCAGATCCAAAGTGCCATCCAGTACGCCTTGTTCTACGCCGAAAGATCCGACTTCAACCAATTGAATGGAAATTTGGGGATATATCCGGCGAAATTCACCAATAATTCCGGAAAAATAACTTACTCCCGCCATGGGAGGCATGCCGATACGAATATTTCCTTTTTTAAGATGCGCCACATCCTCCAACTCTGTGCTGAGATTTTGAAATGAACGGACAATATCCTGGGCCGGTTTTAAAATCGCCCGACCTGCTTCGGTGAGTTCCACCTTTTTGGCAATTCGGTTGAATAAGGCAACCCCTAATTCTTCTTCGAGATTTCTGATCATCTTACTGATGGTCGGCTGCGTAACGAACAATGCTGCAGCGGCAGCTGAAAAATTGCGGTGGCGGGCAACTTCCGTAAAATATACCAAATGGCGGATTTCCATAGCAAGTCTCCTCACTTCTATAGATATATAGAATAATAATCATCGACACTATTCATTGTACATATATTAAAAAGAGAAGTACACTGTTTATTGAGAAGAAACTTTTGATTCAGGAGGATTTTTTATGGATCGCAATACTTTGGAATCCTATTCACAGCTAGATCGGCTGCTCGAGCTGCTGATGCAGCGCTATCACAACATTAATACCTGTCAATACTAGAGAGGGATGATACCATGTTGACAAGATACTGCGAATACTGTGGAAAAGACATTAAAGATTCCGACGTGTTCTGTCCTCACTGCGGCAGCAATCCCATTGCGCTCTATTCAATATCTTCTTCGGCGAAAGATACGGCGGTTATGCCTGAACAAAAGTCTGTTGCCTAGTTGAATGAGTAAAGCAATATGGACATAATTGAGGAAGCAAGGCAAATGCCTTGCTTTTTCTTCTTCCCCTATGTTAAAATAACTTCGTTGTTCAGCGTTACTTTCGAATTAACCCTCAAGATTGAAGGAGGTGTAATTGATGGCCAATCTGTGTGAAGTCTGCGGTAAAGGTGAACGCAGTGGATTCAATGTCAGCCATTCCCACCTGAAAACCAAACGGACCTGGAAACCCAACATTCAACGTGTTCGGGCTTTGGTTAAAGGTGAAATCACTCGTTTGAATGTTTGTACCCGTTGCCTGCGCTCCGGGAAAGTAACCCGCCCATAACCTTATTTTTTATCTGCCTATTAAAAATGGTTGTGCCAAACTTATAAGTTTGACACAACCATTTTTTTTGCCATTCGCTGCTCAGAATTTATTCTTTTTCCGGCAATTGAATCCCCTGTAATTCATTTTCACTGAATTGATAGAGCTCATTACAAAAATTACAGCGCACTTCCGCCTTTCCTTCCGCTCGCATGGCTGCCAGTTCTTCTGCGCCCAAGCTATTCAACATAGCCGACACGCGTTCCCGGCTGCAGGTGCATTGGAAAGAAATCGATTCCGGTTCATATACGGTATCACCGGACAGACCCGCCAGTAACAGTCGTACAAGCCCTGCCGCCGTCACGCCTTCCATGGCCAGCTGCGAAGGAGATGAAACCAGCGGCAAATTTTTCTCGATTGCGCTTAAAGTGTCGTCGGTGGCATCAGGCATTGCCTGAACCAGAAATCCGGCGGCTCCGGTTACCTGGCCGTCCGGCCCCACCAATACCCCGAGTCCTACGGTGGACGGGATTTGCTCCGATTCCAGGAGGTAGCGGGTCACATCCTCCGCAATTTCACCGGAAACCAGTTTAACGGTACCGGTAAAAACATCCCGTTGCGGATTAAAGCGGGTTACATAAAGCATACCCTGCCCTACTCCGTCACCCACCGCCAACTTCCCGTTTTTCGACGGTAAATCAACGGACGGGTTATGAACATAACCGCGTACGCAATGCCGTGTCGGCGTATCCGCAACGACATCGCCAAGAGGGCCATCGCCGGATACGCGGACAGTAATACATTCATCGCCTTTAATTGTTTCCGACAGCAACAGCGCCGCTGTCATTGTACGCCCGAGGGCCGCCGTGGCAACAGGACTGCATTGATGGCGCTTGCGAGCCGTTTCCGTGATTTCTGTCGTAATGGCGGCTACGATCCGAATTCCGGGCGCGATGGCCCGGACGATATGGTCAGACATTTGCGGGTTCCCATGATTTTAACAAATTAGCCATTTCGATGGCGGTCATGGCGGCATCGAATCCTTTATTGCCCGATTTGGTGCCTGCCCGTTCAATAGCTTGCTCGATACTGTCGGTAGTCAAAACCCCAAACACGGTAGGAACTCCAGTTTGCAGGCCGACATGCGCAACGCCTTTTGTAACTTCATTGGATACATAGTCAAAATGCGGAGTGCTGCCGCGAATGACTGCGCCCAAACAAATGACCGCATCATATTTTCGGCTGTCCGCCATTTTTTGTGCGGCCAGTGGGATTTCAAACGCGCCGGGCACCCAGGCTAGTGTAAGATTTTCTTCCGTTGCGCCGTGACGAGTCAGTGCATCAATGGCTCCGGAAACCAGTTTGTTGGTAATAAATTCGTTGAAGCGGGCTGCGACAATCCCGATCCGAAGTCCTTCAGCCGTAAGTTTTCCTTCCAATACTTTCATTTCGACTCTCCTTCCACTTTTAGCAAATGTCCCATTTTGGATTTTTTGACGGACAGGTACTTTTTGTTAAAGGCATTGGCTGTAATTTCCACCGGAATACGTTCTGTGATCATTAGTCCATATCCTTCCAGCCCCGCGCGTTTTTCAGGATTATTCGTCAAAAGACGAATGGAGGTTAAGCCGAGATCGGACAAAATTTGAGCTCCGATTCCATAATCCCGTAGGTCAGGCGCAAACCCCAATAAAACATTGGCTTCCACCGTATCTTTTCCCTGATCCTGAAGCGCATAAGCCCGAATTTTATTGGCCAAGCCAATCCCCCGCCCTTCCTGGCGCATGTATAACAACACCCCGGAGCCTTCCTGCTCGATTCGTTTCATTGCCACGCCCAGTTGATCTCCGCAATCGCAACGTAATGACCCCAACACATCACCGGTGAGACATTCCGAGTGAACCCGCACCAATACGTTGGGCTGATTGGCAACATCCCCTTTAACCAAAGCCAAATGGCATAGTTTGTCGATCGAACTTTCATAAGCCATAACCTTGAAAGAACCATACTTGGTTGGCAAATTGGCCTCCGCCACTTTTTCAACAACTCGTTCATGATGTTTGCGATATTTAATTAATTCAGCAACGGTCAGCAATTTAAATCCATGTTGCATGGCGAATTCCTTGAGTTGAGGCACACGGGCCATTGTTCCGTCTTCATTCATGATTTCGCAAATTACCGCTGCCGGATATAATCCGGCCATAATCGCCAAATCAATGGAAGCCTCCGTGTGGCCGGTCCGGCGCAAAACGCCCCCTTCCCGGTAGCGCAGGGGAAACATGTGACCGGGTCTGCGTACACTTTCCGGACCTTTTGCCGGGTCGATCAGGGTCTGAACGGTTTGCGCCCTTTCAAAGGCGGAAATACCGGTTGCCGCTTCGAATGCATCGACTGAAACAGTAAACGCCGTACAATGAGCATCGGTATTTTCACAAACCATCGGCCCGAGTCCCAACTGATCAAGACGTTCTCCTTTCATAGGAACGCAGATCAAGCCGCGAGCATTTTTCGCCATAAAGTTGATCACTTCCGGCGTTGCTTTGGAGGCGGCGATGACAAGATCTCCCTCGTTTTCCCGATCCTCATCGTCCACTACAATGACCATTCGACCATTTTTGACATCTTCGACAGCTTCTTCAACAGTACTGAATTTGAAATCCATGATTCTCTCCCCTTTCTAATCAAAAAAACCGTGCTTAAGTAAAAACGATGCATCGATTGAACTTTCCGCTACAGGAGTACGCGAGGATAGTCCGCCGGACTGCAGCATTCGTTGGACATACTTTCCCAAAACGTCTGTTTCTACATTTACCTGCTCGCCTGCTTTTTTTCGGGATAATATCGTAACATCCCAAGTGTGGGGTATCAAAGAAACTTCGAACCAATGATCACCGCAATTTACTACCGTCAAACTGACGCCGTCCACCGCTACAGAACCTTGCGAAACGAAAAACGGTCCAAGATTCGGCGGAAATTGGATCCGCAAAATATTTGCATTGTCGCGCGGCGTAATGGAAACAATTGTTCCGGCCGCATCAATATGACCGCTCACAAGGTGTCCGCCCAAACGGTCGCCTACTCGCAGTGTGCGCTCCAGATTGACGAAATCACCGGGTTTTCGCGTCGACAACGTTGTTCGATCATATGTTTCCGGCATGATGTCTACGGTAAAGTTTCGAGAGTCAAAATCCACTACCGTCAGACAAGCTCCATCCACGGCGATGCTGTCGCCAATCTTGACATCCTCCAG
>CAZSRN010000186.1:0-4852 GCA_964609115.1 uncultured Veillonellaceae bacterium
GTGCGTTTTCGTGAATTAACCTGCGGTGGTGAAGTCAGCGATGTATTGGCGGGAATTCAGGCGGCGATTGCGGCAGGGCTGGCTCCGGTCAAAATCAATGTGGTTTTGACTGAAGCCGTAGGGGAAGAAGATTTGAAGTATTTCAGCGAACTGGTACGGGAAGCTCCCGTTGCAGTACGTTTTATTGAGTACATGCCCTCCCGGCGATGCCGGGTCCGCGCCGGTATGACGGTTACTTCAGTGACGGAACAATTGCGGCGGCTCAGTTCCGGCGAACTGACGCCGCCGGCGCAAAATCCCTACGGATGCGGACCGGCCCGTTATTTGCAAGGGAAATCGGATCAGGGAACGTATGGATTTATTGCGCCGATATCCGATGGATATTGTGACCGATGCAACCGAATTCGCCTGACGGCGGACGGCCGGTTGCGTCCCTGCTTGCTGTCGGATACGGAAATTGATTTGCGTTCGGCGCTGCGCGGGGGAGCATCCGACGAGGAGCTCGTCGCATTGTTTCATCTGGCGGTTCGGAGCAAGCCGTCGTCGCATCATTTGACGGAAAGCAATTCTCAGGCATTTCAAGGACGGAGCATGTTCCAAATCGGCGGATAGCGGATAATGGAGGGCGCTGGGGAAAGCAGGAATTCCCGGAAGCACAGCGAATGTAGTACAAATCATCAAAAAACGCGATATGCGTATGACGGGAGATTTTTGCAGGAATGGTCATAGAAGTTCGGTTTTTTGCCTCGTTGCGTCGTTATACGCCGGATGTTCCAAGCGGCATTATTTCGGTGGATGTGCCGGATAATCTTTCGGTGGAGGAATTGTTGCAGCAAATGGAGGTTAACTCATCTGATGTGAAAAATCTCCTGTTGAATGGAAAGGAAAGTACTTTGGGATACCATCTGTCGGATGGAGATCGGCTGGAATTGTTTCCGGCCAACGGGAATTCCTGATGGATGGAGAATTGACCCACTTTAATATTTCCGGGCATGCCCGGATGGTGGATGTCACGGAAAAAAACGAAACGGACCGGGTGGCGGAAGCAGCCGGGAGAATTGTGATGTTGCCGGCAACCTTGGATCGAATTGAAACGGGGACCGTCAGCAAGGGCGATGTATTGGCTGTTGCGCAGGTCGCCGGTATCATGGCCGCAAAAAACACATGGGAACTGATTCCCATGTGTCATCCCTTGTTGCTGAGCGGGATTGATATTTCCTTTTCTCTGGATCGGTCGGCGTCAGCCGTTGAGATTCGCGCCGTGGTAAAAACGACCGGCAGGACCGGGGTGGAGATGGAAGCGCTGTCGGCAGTGGCGGGAGCCGCATTGACGATATACGACATGTGCAAGGCAATAGACCGGGGCATGTGCGTTGAGAATATTCGCCTGTTGCGGAAAAAAGGCGGACGAAGCGGCATTTATGAACGGGAAGGGGAATAAGATGCAGGGGACAATTGTGGCCGTATGCACCAGTGCTCAAAAAGGGCAGCGCAAGGTGGATGTGGGAACCGCACTCCTGATAAAGGGACTGGGTATTGAGGGCGATGCTCATGCGGGATTCGCTCATCGTCAGATCAGCCTGCTCGGCACGGCAAGCATTGAAAAAATGAAACAAAAATGCCCGGAACTTGTTCCGGGAGATTTTGCCGAAAACCTCACGGTAGAGGGAATGGACTTGCCGGGATTGCCGGTGGGAACGATTCTCCGGGTGGGGGAAACGGTGTTGAAGGTAAGTCAAATCGGCAAGGAATGTCATCACGGTTGTGCGGTTCGCGAGGCTGTGGGCGATTGCGTAATGCCCCGGGAGGGAATTTTTGCCACGGTGGAACGAGGAGGCCGCATCTCGCGCGGCGACAGAATCGAGAGTGCTGAAAATGTTTAGTATCGGAATCATCACGGCGAGCGACAAGGGCTCGCGCGGCGAACGGGAGGATGCCAGCGGACATCTGATTGCGACCATGCTGCGTGAATTTGGCGAAATCAAGAGTTATAAGGTGCTTCCTGACGATGCCGACCGGATTAGCCGGGAAATGATTTTTATGGCGGACAATCTTGGATTGGATTTGGTACTGACAACGGGAGGAACGGGGCTGGGACCCCGCGATGTGACGCCGGAGGCTACTTTGGCGGTGGTGGATCGTCAGGTTCCGGGAATTGCCGAGGCCATGCGGGCCAAATCACTGGAAATCACGTCCCGGGCGATGCTGTCCCGAGCGGTTGCCGGAATGCGAAACAAGACCTTGATCATTAATTTGCCCGGCAGTCCCAAAGGAGTTCGGGAGTGTCTGGAAATCATCCTGCCTGCGCTGGAACACGGTCTTGCCATCATGAAGGGCGAGGCTGTGGAATGTGCCCGCCACTAACGTTGACAAAATAAAAAACATCTGGTAAATTAATCATAACTTCATGATTGCAAATGCGATGCGCGGGAGAAGTATGCGGGAGAAGTTCTTCAGAGAGCCGGGGGTTGGTGCGACCCGGTGAATGGACCGGCTGAAATACACCTGCAAGCAGCAGGCCGAAAAGTTATGAGTAGGCTGTGCCGGAGCGCCTCCGTTATCAAGGGCTTAGAGTATCGGACATAATGTCCCGTGCTTGAAAAAGAGTGGCTTGCATGGCAAGCAGGGTGGTACCGCGGTGAATTGATTCCCGTCCCTGATTTCAGGGGCGGGATTTTTGTATTGTTTTCGCACCTGAAGATCAGATGAAACGGTGAAACAAAACACCATAATGGGGTAGGACGGCAGCAGTGAAAACAAGCGGTAGCAAGGCAGCAGGGAAGAAGGCGGCACGGTTTCAATCAGACAGGACAAGCGCGTTGTCGGGTAGAAAAGTAGAAAAGAAGTCGAAAGGGGAAAAACATCATGATTATCGTAATGAATGCAGGAGCAACCCAGGCGGATATTGACCGAGTAGTAGGCAAAGTAACGGAGCGGGGGCTGAAGGTGCATTTGTCCGAAGGGCGGTTTGTTACCATCATCGGCGTGGTCGGCGACAAAAAAATGTTGCAGGACGTACCGTTGGAAGCCTTGCCGTGCGTCGACAAAATTGTGGCGATTACTTCCGGGTACAAGCTGGCCAGCCGTCAATTCAAACCGGAAAATTCCGTGATCGATGTCGGCGGTGTGTTGATTGGCGGGGACCGTTTGGTTGTCATGGCTGGACCCTGCGCCGTTGAAAGCCGGGAACAACTGCTGGAATCAGCGAAAATCGTGAAAGCGGCGGGAGCTGACTTTTTGCGCGGCGGCGCGTACAAGCCCCGTACCTCCCCATACTCTTTCCAGGGTCTGGAAGAGGAAGGGCTGAAGTTTTTGGCGGAGGCGCGGGAAGTTACCGGGCTGAAAATCGTTACGGAAGTGGTGGATCCCATTTCTGTGGATGTGGTTTGTGAATATGCGGACGTTCTTCAGATCGGCGCCCGCAATATGCAGAACTTCCAACTTTTGAAAACGGTGGGACGCTCAGGAAAGCCGGTTCTCTTGAAACGGGGCATTGCGGCAACCATTGATGAATGGCTGAACGCTGCAGAATATATCATGAACGAGGGAAACTACCAGGTGATTCTGTGCGAGCGGGGGATTCGGACCTTTGAAACCGCGACTCGCAATACGCTGGACCTTAGCGCGGTAGCAGTTTTGAAGAAAAATTGCCATTTGCCTGTAATCGTGGACCCCAGCCACGGAACCGGACACTGGAAACTGGTGCGTCCCATGGCGCGAGCGGCTGTAGCAGCCGGGGCGGACGGGCTGATGATCGAAGTTCACCCCAAACCGGATGAAGCCATGTCGGACGGCATGCAGTCGCTTACGCCGGAAAACTTCTCGCTGCTGATGGATGAAGTCAATAAAATTGCTCAAGTGATGGGACGTACTCCGCAATGAAGACGACCAAAGTCGCCATTCTGGGGCTGGGCTTGATCGGCGGTTCCTTGGGGCTGGCTTTTCCGGCAGTGGCCGGTGAAAAAATTCATGTGACCGGTTATGCCCGCCGTACTGAAACGGGGGAGCGGGCAATTGCCATGGGAGCCGTGGACGTGATGGCGCCGACGCCCGACCAGGCTGTTGCTGCAGCTGATATTGTATTTCTCTGCACGCCGGTGCTGCAGATGCTGCCCATGGCGCAGGCGGTATTGCCGCATATGAAACCGGCCGCGGTGCTGACGGATGTCGGCAGTACCAAACGCTGGTTCGGCGAGGCTGTCCGAGCGATGCTGCCGGAAGGAATTGTGTACATCGGCGGGCATCCAATGGCTGGCCGGGAAAAAAGCGGGCTGGAAGCTGCGGATAAAGAGCTGTATCAGGGCCGGTGGTATCTTTTTACGCCGTCTTCGGATACGCCTGACGGCGCACTGTCGGAATTGCGCCGCCTGATCGGATTGACAGGAGCCGTGACGGCTGTTCTGGAGGAAGAGAAGCATGACCGGGTGACGGCGGTGATCAGCCATGTACCTCATGTAGCGGCGGCAGCGCTGGTCCATCTTTTGCAAAAAGAAATGAACCCGGCTGAAACGGCCCGGTTCATTGGGGGTGGATTTCGCGATACCACGAGAATTGCTTCTTCCGATTCCAACATGTGGGCGGATATTTGCATGACCAACCCGGATAATATTGCTGCAGGCATTGATGAGCTGGCGGCTGTTCTGACGGAAGTTTCCCGGCGAATCCGTGCGGGTGACAGGGACGCTGTTTATACCTGGTTCAGCGAGGCGAAACGGCTGCGCAATGCATTGCTGGCGGAGGAAGAGAAGTAAGCCGGAAAAAAATAAGGGGAATATTAATAAAAGCTCTTCGGTTTTTTTGATATGCTCCCCTTGCAGTAGACAGTTAAAATAAAAAAACTGGCTATTGTAAG
>CAZSRN010000187.1:0-4844 GCA_964609115.1 uncultured Veillonellaceae bacterium
ATAAAAATAAAAAAAGGAAGCCGGTGAAACGATGTTTCGGATCGATCACCGGCTTCCCTATGGGGTTCAACTTTTATGACACGCTTTCCAGTCCCAGGTTGAGTTGGATCAGATGGTCATTGGCAAGCATTTCAATAACCAGAAACTTTTCCTGCAGTAATCGCGCCCGGAAATCGGCGCCTACAACCAGGGACGGTGGGGAAATATCGACCTGAATCTCCATTTGTTCAAATCGCATGGCCGCATTGGCCGTAACCATGTTAACCATCTCGGAAATGGCGCTTTGCGGCAGGTCGTCAAACTGAGCAACAGGCATGCCGCCCATCATGGTACTGGCAATTGCCATCGCCGTTTCTTCCGTCATATTGTAGGCTACATTGCCGCGAATTCCTTTGGTCATGCCGATAATCACGGTAACGCCGAGACTCTCGACAGAGTTACTGCCGACACTAAGATTGCCGCGTTTGATATCCGAAAAACCCAATTGGGGAAGTATTTCACGGAAAGCATCAATTACCGGATTGATAAAGCGAGCGTCCATGCTTTATTCCTCCGTCATTTCCATACTCATCAGAAAAGAACCGATCGGGGTATCGGCCGATACTGACAGTATGTGATGATTGGGCAAATTGGAAATACTCAGCTGCTTTCCTTCCAATAGACTGGCCGGTGTAATTCGAAGGTCCATTCCTTTGGAAATTCGGTTGGCGCGCGAAATTCCGCGACCGCAGACAACATTGGCCATTTCAGCCAGACCGCCTAATGCGTCGTCGGGTTCTGCGGGTCTTCCCAACAGTACTGCGGCGAAAGCGGCGGCAGCTTCATGCGTTGTGTCCAGAATAACCCGGCCGGTATGAGTACCGGTAATGCCGATAATGGCGCAAATCCCCTTGGAATCGAGAGAGGCGGGCGCAATGTCGGAGGCGGAAAAAATACAGATTTCCGGTTCAAGAGATTTCTTGAGAAATTCTTCAAAAGACAAGCGCAACTGTTCCATGTAGGGAGCCCACCATTCGGGAGCGAAGCGGCTCATTGCCATTTTTATCACGGCAACAAGGTCTTCCCGGGTTGCCGGCTTTTGCAAAAACCAGCGGATGCCGAGCATACGGGCGCGCGTGGTTAGCGCATCATCCTTCATTGAACTGAGAATGACAATGCGTGCATTGGAATCTCGCAAGAGAATCTGCCGGCTGCATTCCAGTCCGTCCATATCCGGCATGGTAATATCCATAATGACAACATCCGGTTTCAGTACGAAATACTTGCCGATTCCTTCCTGTGCGTTAATGGCCATACCGCATATTTCAAAAGCGCTTTCCGGCAATGTTTTTTGGATGACGGCCTGGCTGAAAGGCGAATCATCAATGACAAGAATGCGGGTCTTTCGCAATCACCCACCTCATTTCGCATAGATTTCTATTATTATACTACAATCTGTTCGTTATTTCCTTTGTTTTTCCTGCAAAACATTGACGCAACTGTTTTTTTACGCAAAATTCATTAATAGAGCAGGGATGCGGGAGAAGTTGTCGAAGCATTCAAAAGTACTATTTCAGCGCAAGTCGCAATAGGGAGAGAAATGGAGTGCTCCATATGATGCAAAATGAGCAGGAAGCCGGCACTGATATTTTGTCGATCGCTACGACTGATTTACAGTTTCAGGATTTATTTGATTTGAAAGAAATTCAGTGCATTCAAGACGCTTTTTCAAAGGCGACCGGCGTATCTTCCGTGATTACGGCGCCTGATGGAACGCTGATCACGCGACCGAGCAACTTTTCCCGATTTTGTTGTCTGATTCGCACAACCCCGGAAGGATTGGCTCGTTGCATGCATTCCGATGCGACGCTGGGACAGCTTAACCCGGATGGACCGATAGTGGGACAATGCCTGAGCGGCAAATTGCTGGATGGCGGAACGGGGATTACGGTCGGGGGAAGACAGATTGCCAACTGGTTGGTGGGACAGGTCACCGACGATTCGGTGGACGAGAATTATTTGCGAAAATATGCGGAAGAGTTGGGGCTGGACGCAGCGGAACTCATACAGGCATTTGCGGAAGTCCCGCGAATGTCGATGGAAAAATTTGCGCAAGTTTGCAATACGGTGCATTTGTTGGGCGCGCAGTTGTCTGCACAGGCCTTGCGTATCGTGCAACAACGCCGTTACATTCAGGCATTGCAAAGAACGCAAGGTGAACTGCAGGAGAGCGAAGAACGTTACCGGGCGCTGGTGCAGCGCTCATCCGAGGCTATTTCACTGATTAATCCGGATACGCGGAGAATCATTGAAACCAATAAACACTTTCAGGAACTGTTGGGCTATTCGGAAGAAGAGCTTCGGGATATGTCCGTCTATGATATTGTACTGGATGAAAAAAAAGCCGTGGACCGCTACTACGATGAAATACTGCCGGTTATGCACGAGCTGGCTGTGGAATCGCGTCCTTTCCGCCACAAGAGCGGACGGAAAGTTGAAGTGGAACGTTCGGGAGTGCTGGTTCACTTGAAGGGGAAAACTGTCTATATGGTCACGGCGAGGGATGTGACGCAACGAAAACTTATCGAAGACAAGATGCAATACTTGAGTTTTCATGATGTTCTGACGGAACTTTATAATCGGACGTATTTTGAAGAAGAACTGAATCGGCTGGATCGCAGACGGGAAGGCTCCATTGGGCTGATCATTTTTGATCTGGATGGGCTGAAGTTGGTCAATGATACTTTTGGCCACGAACAGGGAGATAACCTGCTGGTGAGAACGGCGGAGCTGATTCAGAGCTGTTTTCGGGAAGAGGACATTGTTGCCCGAATCGGCGGCGACGAATTTGCGGTGCTGATCAAGGAAACAGATGTTGAAGCCATGGAAGAAGCCGTTGCGCGGGTATATGAAAAGGTTTCGAAACTAAAAATGTTGTCGCAGCGAATTCCGTTGAGTGTATCCTCGGGTTACGCCTTTACATCGGATAAGAGTGTTTGTTTACGGGAACTGTTTCGTGAAGCCGACAACAATATGTATCGGGAAAAGCTGCATCGGAGCAGGAGCGCCCGCAGCGCCATTGTCCAAACTGTGATGACTTTGCTGGAGGCTCGGGATTTTATTACGGAAGGCCATGCGGAACGATTGCAGAACATGCTGATGCAACTGGCGCGCGCCGCAGGATTGCCGGAAAGCCGAATGACGGATTTTCGCCTGTTGGCCCAGTTTCATGATATCGGCAAGGTGGGAATTCCCGACCGGATTCTTTTAAAACCGGGGCCTCTGTCATCCGACGAACTGGCTGAAATGAGGCGGCATTGTGAAATAGGGCATCGCATAGCCCAGTCTTCCCCAGATTTGTTGCCGGTAGCGGATTGGGTGCTGAAGCATCAGGAATGGTGGAATGGCAAAGGCTATCCATTGGGGTTGTCTGGAGAACAAATACCGGTGGAATGCCGTATTCTTTCCATTGCGGATGCGTATGACGCCATGACCAGCGACCGGCCTTATCGCAAGGCGATGACTCACGAAGCGGCTCTTGCCGAACTTCGCCGTTGCTCCGGCACACAATTTGACCCCGACCTGGTGGAACTGTTTATTCAATCCTATGACATGAATACAAAGACAAAGGAGTAAACAAACGAGAATGCGTGGACACTTCCACGCATTCTCGTTTGTTTATTTGTAATGTGTTCAGCTGTGGTTAGGCAAGCAGGTCAATAACGGTTTTAGCGTTTGGAGTGTGTGCGTTGGATGCTGCGGTTGACGATTGCGCAACAGCGGCTTTAATGAGATCCAGCTGCTTTTTTGCCTCCTCCGGGGTACTGACTGAAGGAAGAGCGGCAGATTTCATGGATTGAGCTGCTTCCGACAAGCTTAGCTCATAAGAGGCATCCAGTTTCTTTTTGGGTTTTGAAGAAACGTTTTCTGACGAGTTTTCGCTATTTTCATTGCGAAGCAAAGCTTCGGCTGCGCTTTGTCCAGTCAGGGCGGTGGATTGGGAAGAAATTTTAGCGGTCATATCGATCACTCCTCGATATACTTCTACTTAAATTTATCATAGCAGATATGGACGGATTGGGAAAGAGCCGGTCCATATTTTTTATGATGATAAGTTGTCAACTATTGTATCGATCAATTTGTCATTTGTCATAATAGGCAATGTAATAAAAGCGCGTCCATCCTGTTCCCGATTGAATTGTTGCACCGTTTCAATGGAATGGGGATTGCGGGCCCAGCTGCGACGGGCGACTCCGCCCATCACGTCCCATAGCATCGCCGAGCGGATGATGCCGTCAATCCGCGAACTTCCGTCCAGCACTAGGCCAAAACCACCGTTGATCGCTTTGCCAATGCCCACGCCGCCACCATTATGCAAGGCAACCAGACTCATGCCGCGGGCGGCGTTTCCGGCAAAACACTGTACGGCCATATCCGCCATAACATTGCTGCCGTCCTTGATGTTGGCGGTTTCGCGGAAGGGTGAGTCCGTGCCGCTGACATCATGATGATCCCGGCCCAACATGACAGGGCCGATTTCGCCGGTTCGCACCATTTCGTTGAATCGCAGGGCAATCCGTATACGACCGGCTGCATCCTGATATAGAATACGGGCCTGCGTTCCGACGACCAACTGATTTTTTCGCGCGTCCCGGATCCAGACATAATTATCCCGGTCTTGACCGCGCCGGTTGGGATCGATACAAGCCATAGCCGCCGCGTCGGTTTTTTCCAGATCTGACGGGTTGCCGCTGAGGCAGACCCATCGAAATGGACCATACCCGTAGTCGAACAGTTCCGGCCCCATAATATATTCCACATAGGAAGGAAAGATGAATCCATCTTTTTCATCCCGGCCGTTGCGG
>CAZSRN010000188.1:0-4839 GCA_964609115.1 uncultured Veillonellaceae bacterium
TTCTCCAGAAAATAAATGCCGAGGCGCTCGCCGCCGCGCAGCATCCAACGGGTATCAACGCCATACCGGCGCATTTCATTCACCGCAGACTGGCCGATGGGATTTTCCGGCACTCGGGTCACCAATCCGGCATCCACGCCAAAATTGGCCAAGGCCACGCATACGTTGGCTTCCCCGCCGCCATAGACGACTTCCAGCGCCGCCGCCTGTTCAAACCGCAGATAGCCCGGAGGCGCCAACCTCAACATGATTTCACCAAAACATACAACCTTTGACATATTTCTCGCGCCTCCTATTGCGCCCGCGCCTGGCGAACTTTTTCGACAAACTGGCGTCCAATATCGGTAATCGATTGATAATCGCCTTTCTTGGCTCCCGCAGTCAGATTGCCGCCCACGCCGACCGCGACGCAACCGGCCTTAATCCACTCGGTCACATTATCCAGCCCGACACCGCCGGTCGGCATCAACGGCGCTTGCGGCAACGGTCCCTTCACGGCTTTTACAAAGGTCGGCCCCAGTGTTTCGCCCGGGAACACCTTGACGATATCGGCGCCGGCTTCCATCGCCTCGACAATTTCCTTGATCGTCTGCGCACCCGGCATGCAGGGAACCTGATAACGGTTGCATAGTTTTACGGTTTCCACGTTCAGCGAGGGGCAAACGATGTATTGTGCTCCGGCGAGAATCGCCATGCGGGCAGTTTCCGGGTCCAGAACAGTGCCTGCGCCCAAAATAAGTTCGTCCGGCTTGTAGGTAGCCGACAGTTCCTTGATCACATCGGCTGCGCCCGGCACGGTAAAAGTAATCTCAATGGCCGCAACGCCTCCCTTGATGCAGGCGTCGGCAATCTTTTTCGCCTGTTCGGCATTGTCTGCCCGAACTACCGCAACAACTCCCGAGTCCAAAAGCTTTTCCAGCAATTTTAATTTTGGAATCATCATTTTTCCTCCTTCATAAACCGGTTTTGTTACTGTTTATAATGCATTCTACAGCCAATGAAACAATTCCTGCCGCTGGTTTCAAAATCAGTCAAAAGAATTTTGTTCCGCTTTACTCCGTTTCACCGCAGGAACGGCGGGCAATGAGTTGAGGCTCATAATACTCCAGTGTGGGCGGCAGAGCTTCTCCCTTGTTTTGGACTCGCTGCACCAGGCGTTCGGCTGCCCTGTAGCCCATTTCATAGGAAGGCTGGGCCACCACGGTTATCGGTGTGGAAAGGTAAGGCGCCCATTCCCAGTCGTCAAAACCAATCACGGCCATGTCCTGCGGAATTCGCATCTTGCGGTTTTTCAGCAACCGAACCAGTGACATTGTCATCAGGTCGTTACCGCCAAACAAAGCGGTCGGATGGGGTCCCGCTCCCTGAAGCAACCGATCGAGCTGTACGGAAAGAAGACTTTCTTCATTGGGCGTCTCAATCAGCCAATCCGCGTGAAAAGGCAGACCGTATTCCTGCATAAAATCGCAATATGCCTGCGCCCGGTCGCGTCTCGGCGTCACAGGGCTTTCACTGTACGGCAACACAAAAAAAGCGATTTCGCGATGTCCGTAAGCCATCAGATGTCGTATTCCCAGTCCCACTCCGGCTCTGTTATCTACGCTGACGGTATCAACGCCGATTTCCGGAACATGACGGGAAAAAAGAACCACTGGAGCGCCGTTGCGGTTCATTTCCCGCAGTGCATCATTGTTGCGTCCGGTTGTGCTGATCAGAATCCCGTCGATTTGTTTGGAAGCCAGCGTATGGATGTACGCCAGTTCCTGCGCCGGATCATCGTCGGCATTGCACAGGATGAGGTTAAAGCCGGACGCCTTGCAACAATCTTCGGCCCCCCGGATGGTATTGGTCATAAAGGGATTTAATATGCTGGACACGACGGCTGCCAACGTATGCGTTTTTTTTTGCTTGAGGCTCCGGGCTAATGCGTTGGGCCGGTAATCCAGTTTTTCAATCACCTGCTTGACCCGCTGACGGGTTTCCAGACTCATGTATTCGTATCGACCGTTGAGATACTGTGATACCGTGCTCTTTGAAATATTCGCCGCACGGGCGACATCATTGATTGTAACTGACAATCCTGCGACACCTGCCTCATTTTTAGCTTTGCTGCGTTAGCTGTCATTGAGTTCATTTTCTATTATTGTTTCGCTATCCGCTTATTTTTTCCTTTGCGAGGCAGGATTTTGGCGGAAAGAATTTAATTAGTAAATGAAGATTAAAGGTAGGGAGTGGTTTTTGTTGTCTTCTGTCTGGATATGGGTCGCGGGTATTTCTTTTGGTGTAGGAGCCGTCCTGTTGGTGCAGGCGGGGAATCCCGGAAATTACGGTTTTTGCGCAGCTTGTCATCTGCGGGACATTGCCGGAGCGTTGGGAATCCATCAGGCCGCAATGTTGCAGTATGCCCGGCCGGAAATATTCGGCTGGATCATCGGCGCTTTCACCCTGTCAAAAGCAAGCGGTGAATTTCGTCCTCGCGGCGGTTCTTCCCCCTATATGCGCTTTTTACTGGGAATGTTCATGATGATTGGCGCTTTGGTATTTCTGGGTTGCCCGTTGCGCGCCATTTTGCGTCTGGCCGGCGGGGACCTGAACGGTCTCACGGGACTGGCCGGCTTCATGACGGGAATCGGCACCGGTATTTTCTTTTTGATGAACGGGTTCAGCTTGGGTCGGGCTAAAAAAATTGAAGGCGTTACCGCAATGGCCGGTTACTTCCCCGTCATCTTTGCCATTTTGCTGGCAGTTGCCGTCATCACCGGTTCAAGCCTCCTCAATTATTCCGTCAAAGGCCCCGGTTCGCAGCATGCGCCGGTTTGGATCAGCCTGATTGCCGGATTGGTAACCGGAGGCATTGCCATGAAAACCCGCATGTGCCTAAGCGGCGGATTTCGCGATTATTTTCTGGTGAAAGACACTTTTCTTTTAAAGACCTATGGCTTGTTGTTTCTCAGCGCTATGGTCGCCAATATGGCATTCGGCACATTCAAACTGGGTTTCACCGAACAACCCCTGGCTCATTCGATGCACCTGTGGAACTTTTTCGGTCTCTATCTCACAGGCATGTGCGCCACATTATTGGGAGGCTGTCCTCTACGCCAGATGGTTATGGCGGCGGACGGCAATACGGATGCTTGGAGTTGCCTGCTTGGCATGCTGTTTGGCGCCGGTCTGGCCCACTCCTTCAACATGGCGGGCAGTGGCGCCGGTGTCCCAGTCGATGGCCAAGTTGCCGTAGTGTTCTGCATTATCATCACTTTTGGTATCGGTATGAGATTCCGTGAAAAAGCGCCGGCTCAAGCGACAAAATAGTTCAAATTCACCTTCATTGTAGAAAGGAGATTTTTCTTATGAAAAAGAATTTGGATATGCGCGGTTATAGTTGTCCCATTCCGCTGTTAAGAACCCGTGACGCCCTGATGGAATGCGATGACCTCACCGTGTTGATTGATGAACCGGCGGCCCGGGAAAACATTCTCAAGTTTGCCGCCTCGCAGAACTACAAGGCGGAATGCACGGACGGCCATGAAGAATGGACGCTGCACATCATAAAATAACTGGCAAAGGAAGATTGTATTTTTGACGGACGAAATTCGGATTATCACGTTTCCTTCGGTCTGGCACGCCTTTCGGGCGGAAAAAATTCTGAAAGCCGCCGGATTTTCCTGTGACCTTATCCCGGTTCCGCGTGAGCTCAGCAGTTCCTGTCAGGGATTGGCGGCTAAAATTGCAGAGCCTGATCTGGACAAGGCGCTGTCTTTGTTGGATGAACAGCAGGTCCTGATCGAAAAGCGCGGCGTGAAAGTCAACAAACTGTAAGCCTGTACGAAAGAGTGAACGAAATAAAGCCGGGGCGCAAGATCCTCCAACGATTTTGGAAGAGCGTTGCCCCGGCTTTTGTTTTGGCAGAATTATTTTTCGAGGTGTTTTTTTAGATTTTAGCCAGCGCCTGATCGAGATCCGCGATGATGTCATTCACATTTTCAATGCCGACGGACAGTCGGATCAGATCGGGCGTCACGCCGGAAGCGATCTGTTCTTCAGGGGAAAGCTGCTGATGGGTCGTGGATGCGGGATGAATGACCAGCGATTTGGCATCCCCGATGTTAGCCAGCAGGGACAACAATTTCAGGGAGTCAATAAATGTTTTTCCCTCCGACACTCCCCCTTTGATTCCAAAGCTGATCATGCCGCCGTACAAGCCCCGCTTGTGATATTTTTTCGCCAGTTCATGGCTGGGATGTGACGGCAGTCCGGGATAATTCACCCAAGCCACTTTGGGATGCTTCTCCAGAAATTCAGCTACGGCCTGCGCATTCTGACTGTGCCGTTCCATTCGCAAATGCAGTGTTTCCAACCCTTGCAGGAACAGGAAAGAATTGAACGGGCTGATGCAAGGACCCAGATCACGCAGACCTTGTACGCGGGTTTTGGTGATATAGGCAAGATTCCCAAGTGCTTCCCAGAAATTGATGCCATGATAACTGGGGTCAGGCTCGGACAGTTGCGGGAATTTCCCGTTGTTCCAAGGGAATTTGCCGGAATCCACGATGATGCCGCCGATAGAAGTCCCGTGCCCGCCAATAAATTTGGTTGCAGAATGAATGACGATATCTGCGCCGTGGTCGAATGGGCGAACCAGATACGGTGAAGGCATGGTATTGTCGATCACCAGGGGAATGCCGTTTTCATGGGCAATCGCGGCAACCGCTTCGATGTCCAGAGTGTCCAGTTTCGGATTGCCGACGGTTTCCGCGTAGACCGCCTTCGTTTTAGAGGTAATAGCTTTTCGGAAGTTTTCCGGCTTAAGCAAACTGGCGTCTATTTCCTGGTAAAAGT
>CAZSRN010000189.1:0-4823 GCA_964609115.1 uncultured Veillonellaceae bacterium
GTTCCCGGCCTTTTTTTGCGTTCTTGCTGTTGTACCCTTGGATAGTGTAAAATATAACAAAGCAGGTCCTTGTGGCGGCAAGGACTTTTTCTGTTGCACAGCGAATATCATAACAGTTATAAGAAAACAATAGATGCGGTGAAGCCATGGGAGGGTAAATAGGGTGCGGGGCGGCAAAACAAAGAGTTTTTTTGTCTGGTTGTTGTTCTTTTTGGGCGGCGCGATTATCGGGGGACTGTTGGGGGAACTCATTGCCGGGAGTCCGGCTTTTTCGGGAATCGCTCCTTATCTGACCCAAAAACATTCTATCTTTGAGATGGCTCCAGCCCATATCAACTTATTTATTGCACAAATCAAGTTTGGACTTTCTTTGCAGCCGAACTTGATCAGTATTATTGGTGTCGTGATTGCCATGGTTTTGTTTCGACGTTTTTAGGAGGTCTTGAGCACGGGAATTATTCTGGCGTCTGCGTCCCCTCGTCGGGAGCAGCTATTAAAGCAAATTGGCTGCGACTTTTGCGTGGTTCCGAGCCTTGCGGAAGAAAATAATGAAGCGCTTTTGCCGCCCATGGAGCTGGTTCAACTGCATGCCGGGATCAAGGCGCAGTCTGTGGCGAATTCCGTATCTTCAGAAGATGTTGTCATTGGAGCGGACACGATTGTTGTACTGAAGCAAAAAGTCTATGGCAAACCGATGAATAAGAAAGACGCCTGCCGGATGTTGTCCGAGCTTTCCGGACAGACTCACAGCGTATGGTCGGGTATAGCTGTTTGCGCCAAGGGCGCCTGTTATACGTCGGCGGTCGAAACGAAGGTTACGTTTGCCCCGTTGACTTCAGACCAAATTCAACGCTATGTGGAGTCGGGGGAACCGTTGGATAAAGCGGGAGCCTATGCGATACAAGGGCAGGGAGCCTTGTTTGTGGAAAAGATCGACGGTTGTTATTTCAACGTGGTAGGACTGCCGTTGTTTGCGTTATCCCGTCTGCTGTCGCAAGCCGGCGTGGAGTTATTGCGATGATTCATGGGGAGGTGACCATTCCTCATCCGCTGATGATCAAAGAACTGCCGTCGGATGAACGACCGCGGGAGAAGTTGAAGGACCATGGCGCGCAGGCCATGGGAAACTCGGAGCTGATCGCGATTCTCTTGCGTACTGGAAATCGGGCGGAATCCGCGTTGCGTCTGGCGGAGAAACTGCTGGACAAGCAGGGCGGATTGTCGGGATTCGGTCATGCGACGATAGAAGACATCGAGCAAGTCAAAGGGATTGGGGAAGCCAAGGCGATTTCCATTATGGCTGCCGTTGAGTTGGGTCGTCGTGTTACCTCACTGGCGCCGAGTGAGAGAACCGTCATTCGGACGCCGGAAGACGTATCTGCTTTATTGATGCCGCGATTCCGCTATGAAACAAAAGAATCTTTTATTGCCATATTACTGTCTACCAAAAACCATGTGATCAAAACCGCCATTATTTCGGTCGGTAGTCTGAATGCTTCCATTGTGCATCCACGGGAATTGTTCAGGGAGGCAATTAATGCCAGTGCGGCCGCAGTTATTCTGGCGCATAATCATCCCAGCGGAGATCCGACTCCGAGTCCGGAGGATGTCACGTTGACGCGCAAACTGGTTGAAGCGGGGAAATTGCTGGAGATTCCAGTGCTGGATCATATAGTTTTGGGCGACGGGAAATATATTAGTTTTACCGAAAAAGGAATTCTGTAGGAGGTTTATTAGACCATGAAGTTGTTTGACTCTTTCTCAAAGGATATGGGAATTGACCTGGGAACCGCCAATACTTTGGTTTTCATGCGGGGAAAGGGAATTGTGTTGCGAGAGCCTTCCGTTGTGGCGATTCAGAGGGATACCGGCGAGATTTTGGCGGTCGGCGACGAAGCAAAAAAGATGCTGGGACGAACACCGGGCAATATTGTGGCGATTCGGCCGTTGAAGGATGGTGTTATTGCCGATTTCGACACTACGCAGGCTATGTTGAAATATTTCATTCAAAAAGCCACCGGCGGTTTTTCATTTTTTCGACCGCGGGTTATTGTCGGGGTTCCTTCCGGTGTAACCGAGGTTGAACGTCGGGCTGTTATCGACGCCACCATTCAGGCCGGCGCCCGGGAAGCCTATTTGATTGAAGAACCGATGGCGGCCGCAATTGGCGCAGGATTGCCTGTGCATGATCCGACCGGCAACATGGTGGTGGATATTGGCGGCGGCACGACCGAAGTTGCGGTTATTTCTTTGGGAGGGATTGTTTCCAGCCGTTCGATCCGTATTGGCGGCGACGAATTGGATGAAGCCATTATCCAATATATGAAACGAACCTATAATTTGCTCATTGGTGAGCGGACAGCGGAAAATGTAAAAATGACCATCGGGTCTGCGATGCCTTCTCCGGAGGAGGAATCCATCGATATTCGAGGCCGGGACTTGGTAACGGGTTTGCCGAAGACATTGCTGGTTTCGGTGCGGGAAATTGAATTGGCGCTGTCGGAGCCTGTCAGTGCAATCGTGGATGCCGTCAAGGTGACGCTGGAGAAAACACCGCCTGAACTTTCGGCGGACATCATGGACCGGGGAATTGTTATGACGGGCGGCGGCGCTCAATTGCGCAGATTGGACAAACTGCTGACAAAGGAAACCGGCATGCCGGTGATTGTTGCAGAAGATTCCCTGGACTGTGTGGCGAAGGGAACCGGTATGGTTGCGGAAGATCTGGAGACGATGAAACGCGTGACCATGTCGCTCAAAAAAAGCGGGTAAAGGGGAACCAGCGCTTTGAAATGGTTTGACAAAAAGACGGTAGTTCTCTGCGCAGCTTTTTTGGCCGCCTTTTTGCTGGTGATATCGGCAGCTCGGCTGCAAAATCGCTATCCGTTGATGGCTGGTATTGCAACTTCGATTATGGCGCCGTTTGACTATGTGTTTTTTGGCGTTGCCGGTGGTGTCCAGCAGGGGATGGGGTTTACCCGAGATGTGGCGACCGTATATCGTGAAAACCAGGCATTGCGTGCGGAAAATCAGGAGTTGCGGCATGTTGTTTTTCAGCTGACTGAAAAAGCGGCTGAAAATGAACGACTACAGGCAATGTTGGATTTTCGCACCAAAACGCTGGCTTTTCAAATGAAAGCGGCTACGGTTATTGGCCGTGACCCGGGCACTTTGAGCTACAGTATTCTGATCAATCAAGGGACTCAAGACGGAGTTCGCGTCAATATGGCGGTAGTTACCCATCAGGGTTTGGTAGGCCACGTGATGGAAACTTTTTCCGGCACGTCAAAGGTGCGCCTGCTGATCGATACGGGCTCTTCGGCTGCTGCCATGGTTCAGCGCCCACAGTCGCGAGCAGTGGGAATCGTCGAGGGCAATCCTGCACAGCCATCCAATTTGCGGATGAGAAATCTCATGCGGGATGGCGACGTAATTAAGGGCGACAAAATTATGACGTCCGGTTTGGGCGGGATTTACCCCAAAGGGCTGTTGGTCGGGGAAGTTATTGACGTTGTCGATGATGAAGGGGGCCTGCTCAAAAATGCAATGATTCGGCCTGCTGTGGATTTGACCCGTCTGGAAGAAGTCTTTGTTATTACCGGAGAAAGAGGGCCGGTGCGTCCATGAGAGCGCTGAGCTGTTTTGTAGTTATGCTGATGGCGGTATCGCTTCAGTCGACAATGATTCCAGTAGTGTCGATCGGCGGGATACGCCCGGACTTTGTATTGGTGGTCGTGGTTTCTGCAGCTTTGTCAGGCGGTCGCGAAACTGGAGTATTGTGCGGAGCCTTTGGCGGTCTTTTGCAGGACTTGTTGTCGACGGGTCCTTTTGGGCTCAATACGCTGATAAAAATGACACTGGGCCTTGTTTTCGGATTTTATGAACGAAAAGTCAATCAGGGAAGTTTATTGTTGCCGCTAGTGGCGATTATTGCCGGAACTATGGGTTCAACTTTGATGACTGCGCTTTTTTTATTGGCCTATGGGTGGGCGGAGGGTATTCCGCTATTATTGATGCAAATGTTTCCGACGATGGCTTATCATGTTTTATTGGCGGCGCCGGTTCATGCCGCCATGCTGTGGGTAAAACGACGCCAGGTATTGAATTAAGGGGCTGATTGCGCATGCGGTTGAAGACTGCCGGCCAGCGGCTGGACATCTTAACCGTGATATTCGTGCTGATTTTTGTGGCATTGATCAGCCGCCTCGGCTATTTGCAGGTGGTGAAGGGCCCGGAATATCAGAGATTAGCGGAAGGAAACAGAACTCGGCACGTGAATGTGGTTGCGCCGAGGGGGGATTTTTACGATCGGAACGGAGTGGTGATGGTTACCAGCCGTCCCGGTTTTGTTGTCTCCATCGTGCCGGGAAACAAACCGACGCCTTCGGAAGTGATTCTGCGGACAGCTGCTATTCTGGGGATGGATCCGATGGAGATTTCGGACAAACTGGCAAAAAGCAAGACCGGCTTTGAACCCGTACGACTGAGAATCGATGTGGGACAGCACATTGTGGCGGCTATTGAAGAGCGCCGTTCCGAGTTGCCGGGAGTGGTAGTGGAAATTCTGCCTGTCCGCAGTTATATCCATAATCAAATGGGCGTTCATTTATTCGGATACGTTAGTGAAATTTCGGAGAGTGAACTGGCTGATATGGGCCCGCAGGGTTACCGGGCCGGTGATTTGATCGGCCAGTCCGGCTTGGAACGTCAGTATGACCGCTTTATCAAGGGATTGGACGGTGGCAGTCAGGTTGAAGTTGATGTGGCTGGACGCATGGTGCAGGTACTGGCGAAGAAAGAGCCGATTCCCGGCAACAATCTGG
>CAZSRN010000190.1:0-4778 GCA_964609115.1 uncultured Veillonellaceae bacterium
CATCCGATAAAGCCGGGGGATCAGTTTGAAATCGGTCCTTTTACGATCGGATTTATCCGCGTTAATCACAGTATCGCAGATGCGGTGGCCATTTATTTAAAAACACCGATCGGCACAATTCTTCATACCGGTGATTTTAAAATCGATCATACGCCGGTTGATGGGCAAGTGACAGGATTTCACCGCTTTGCTGAACTTGGCGACGAGGGTGTGCTGGTCATGCTGTCAGACAGCACGAACGCTGAGCGTCCTGGATTTACAAAAAGCGAGCGTTCAGTTGGCGCTTCATTTGACGAGAAGTTTCGGGCGGCGCAAAACCGAATCATTATCGCCAGTTTTTCATCCAACGTGCATCGCTTGCAACAAGCCATTGATGCTGCGTTTAAGTACGGCAGAAAAGTTGCTGTTGTCGGACGCAGCATGCTCAATGTCGTCGGAATCGCCATTGAGCTTGGCTATCTGAAAGTTGCCGATGACGTGCTCATTGATATTTCAGAGATCAACAACTATCCGCCAAACCGCATTGTTATCCTGACGACAGGAAGTCAGGGAGAACCGATGTCGGCGTTGACCCGTATGGCAATGTCCGACCATCGAAAAGTTGAAATCGTTCCGGGAGATACGGTAATGATTTCTGCGACACCCATTCCGGGTAATGAAAAATTAGTCGCGCGCACAGTTGACTATCTTTTCAGGCAGGGCGCGGATGTTATTTATGAAGCTTCATCAGGAATCCATGTTTCCGGCCACGGTAGCCAGGAAGAGCTGAAGCTGATGTTGAATCTCGTCCGACCGACTTATTTTATTCCGGTTCATGGTGAATACAGGATGTTGAAGATGCATGCGGAAATTGCTCAGGACCTGGGAATTCCCAAGGCCAATATATTTCTTGCTGAAAATGGCTCGGTTATCGAATTTACCCCTGAATCCGGCGCAATTTCCGGCAAGGTGACGGCGGGAGCATTGCTCGTGGACGGCCTTGGAGTAGGGGACATCGGCAATATTGTTATGCGGGATCGACGCCAGCTTTCACAGGATGGAATATTGATTGCGGTGATCGCAATGGATAAGGAAAATGGGTGTGTTGTTTCCGGACCGGAAATTGTTTCCCGCGGGTTTGTCTATGTACGCGAGTCTGAACAATTGATGGAAGAGGCCCGAATGAAAATTCAGGAAGCGTTGGACCGTTGCGAAGCAAATGGCTCGACCGACTGGGGAACCATCAAAAACAGCGTGAGGGATATCCTCGGGAAGTTCTTGTTTGAAAAAACCCGTCGGCGACCGATGATCATGCCGATCATCCTGGAAGTCTGAAAGAGAACCGAGACATTGTCTCGGCTCTCTTTACATTGGCAGGAGTTCTGTGTTTGGCGTAGAAAATCAGCATAGAGGTGAATTTTATTGCCGAAAAAAGAATCCCCGCAAAAAGAAACCCCGCAAAAGGAAGCTTCGTACCCTAATGGAACCAAGTTTGAAATTATGGGTGTCGTTATCATTGCGCTTTCATTTTTGCTGGCAGCCGGATTACTGGATTTTAGCGTAGGACGGATCGGTTATTTTTCCGCAAAAGTTCTTCGTTACGGATTTGGCGTAGGGGCCCCCGGTATTGTTTTTCTTTTATTTATTGTGGGATTGCGCTATGTAACCTCACATTCCCATCTGGTTTGTTCCCGGCGCTTTTTAGGCTATCTTACGGCTTTTTTGGGTGCATTGGCTTTATACCACCATTACAGCGTAAGTGCAGGACAGGAAATTTTGCCGGAGCAGTTACCGGGAGCCGGTGGACTGGCCGGCGGGGCTATTGTCTTTATTTTACGACGCTTTTTTGCGATGGATGGAACACCGATTTTTTTATGGGCTTGGATTGTTTGCGCTCTATTGATCGCAACTGAATTTTCATTGTCATCGTTTCTTCTTCGGTTGAAAAATGTTGCGCTTAGCTGGAAAAACCGTCCATCAAAGACGGCGCCGACTTCCATTGCAGCCGAAGAAAACCGTTCCGGTGCAAAAACAGCTTCAGTGGAACCGTTGCGACCGTCGCTCAAACCTTCTTTCTATAATCAGGAAAAAGATGAGCCGGCCAGCACTGCGGCACAATCGCTGCCGCTCGATACGCCGCTGGCTGCTGTTGTGGAGTTGCCGGAAGAAAGAATCGAAATGCCGTCCCTCTCACCGGATGTTATTCAGCCTACCCAGAAGGCTCCAACGATGGCGGCGCATTCCAATCCCAAATATAAAACCCCTCCGTTGTCCATTTTAAAAAAGGCAACAGGAAATCGCAGTTCCCGCATGGATAAGCAGATCGAAGAGAACGCAAGGACGTTGGAACATACGTTGGATAGTTTTGGTATTCAGGCTCGCGTCGTCCATGCAACACAAGGACCCTCGGTTACCCGATATGAGCTTGAACCGGCGCCGGGCATCAAAATTAGCCGGATTGTCAGTTTGTCGGACGATATTGCATTGAAGCTTGCGGCTCCCAGTATTCGAATTGAGGCGCCCATTCCCGGTAAATCCGTTATCGGGATTGAAGTACCCAATAAGGAAGTTTTTGGCGTGTCGTTACGGGAAGTGCTGGAAAGTGAAGAATACAGATCAGCTGCTTCTCTGTTAACGGTTGCACTGGGCAAAGATATTGCAGGCCAGGCTATTATGGCGGATCTTGCAAAGATGCCTCATTTGCTGGTTGCCGGAGCTACCGGTTCGGGAAAAAGCATCTGCATTAATATTTTAATTTCCAGTATTTTATTCCGGGCGCATCCGGATGCCGTGAAATTTTTATTGGTGGACCCCAAGGTAGTCGAATTATCCAACTATAATGGAATTCCACATTTAGTGGCGCCGGTTGTGACCGAACCCAAAAAGGCAGCGTCGGCTCTCAAGTGGACCGTTCAGGAGATGGAACGCCGATATGCGTTATTTGCGGCTGCCGGCGTGCGTGACGTAACTCGATATAATGAAGTCAACCCGGAAGAAAAGCTGCCGCTGATCGTGGTAATCATCGATGAATTGGCTGATTTAATGATGGTGGCGCCTGTCGACGTGGAGGACTCTATTTGCCGATTGGCTCAAATGGCCCGGGCATCCGGAATTCATCTGGTGATTGCGACTCAGCGGCCCTCGGTTGATGTCATTACCGGGACCATAAAGGCGAACATTCCTTCCAGAATTTCATTTGCAGTTTCTTCCCAGATTGATTCCCGCACTATTTTGGATATGGCCGGCGCAGAAAAATTGCTGGGTAAAGGCGATATGCTGTACTATCCGGTAGGAGCCAACAAGCCCTTGCGATTACAGGGCGCTTATATTTCGGATGCTGAAATTGAAGTGCTTGTCAAACATCTGAAGGATACGAGTGAGATGCCGGAAGAAGTGGAAGCTCCTTTATTCGAAGAAATGTCGTCACCCAGCCAAACCGCCCGTTTTGAAGATGAACTGCTGGAGGAATCCGTGAAGTTGGTGCTGGAAACAGGGCAAGCTTCGGTTTCGCTTTTGCAGAGAAAGTTTAGAATCGGCTATACACGTGCGGCCCGATTAGTCGATATGATGGAAGAGATGCAAATTGTCAGTGCTGCAAATGGTAGCAAACCAAGAGAAGTTATTATGACTTCGGACCAGGTGTTTGGCCGGTATTTTCAAAAAGCCGGGAATGGATAGGAGCGTTACATGCAAGTAGTATCGGTTGAACAAGCGCTGAGTAATGACTTCAGTTTATTTGTCGATGTTCGCTCTCCCTCGGAGTTTGAGCAAGGCCATATTCCCGGCGCAATAAACATACCGCTATTGGAAGATGATGAACGGGCGGTAGTGGGAACTCTTTACAAGCAGCAGGGACCTGCGGAAGCCAGACAAACAGGCTTGGAAATTATATCCCCCAAACTCTCGGATATGGTGGGTCAAGTAGCAGGACTACTGTCGCAAAACATTTCCGCATCTTTGGTCGTGTATTGTTGGCGAGGCGGAATGCGTTCCAAATCTATATTGACAATCCTTGCTTTGATGGGGATTTCCGGGGATCAACTTGCCGGAGGTTATAAAGCTTATCGCCAATATGTACAAACGCGCCTGTTAAACTTTTCCATACAGGCGAAAATTATTGTACTGTGTGGTTCTACAGGAGCAGGAAAAACCATTTTGTTGCAACGGTTGGCTCAGTTGGGGCTTCCTGTCATTGATCTTGAGATGTTGGCTAATCATCGGGGCTCGGCTTTTGGACAAGTGGGACGTGGAAAATCGGCGACAACGTACAATTTTGATGCAAATTTATTGCAATTGTTGGATCGATATAATCATGAACCCTACATAGTGGTTGAATGTGAGAGTAAGCGAATCGGCAACATATATTTGCCGGAAGTACTGTACAAATCCATGCAGACAGGCCGCAGAATTTTGACAAAAGCGACAATGACGATCCGGGTGCAACGTCTTATCGACGAATACACCAATGTGTTGAAGCCTCATGATCCGGAAATAATGAACAGCATTGTCTCGCTGACGAAAAAACTTGGCAAAAAGAAAGTCTCTCAACTTATAACCGATTATGAAGCGGGAAATTTGAGTGCGTTCACAGAAACCTTATTGGAAGGATATTATGATCCGCTGTATGGATATGAAGCAGCTTCGCCTGATTCATTTGACTTGGTAGTGGATACGGAAGATATAGATCGGGCGGCCGGCGAGATTGAAGCTTATATTGGTCGTCTCAAAAGGGGGTAGGAACCATGGATATGATCGGAACATTGCTGTATACGGAGCGACGAAAAAAAGGGTTGGAAATT
>CAZSRN010000191.1:0-4721 GCA_964609115.1 uncultured Veillonellaceae bacterium
ATATTCCGCCTCATAGGCCGGATGCACCTCCGGCATCATCAACCAGCAACAGAACGTCCCCTTTGACGCAGGCGGCACTGCGGGAAACAGTTCAGTTGTTGCAGTTAAAGGAAGCTGTAGACCGTTATATCAAACTGCAGGGATTGGTAGGTGACTTGGAGGCAAAGTCAACAGAGGATGGAGTGAGATTGCGGATTAAGGATTCTGCACTTTTTCCATCCGGTGAAGCTTATTTGCGGCCTGAGTCGCAAAAACTCGCCGGTGATATTGCAAAATTGTTGGTGGGCTTACCCCAACAAATCGTAGTAGCCGGTCACACGGACAATGTGCCCATTAACACGGGTCAATTTCCCTCAAACTGGGAGCTGAGCGGGACGCGGGCAACAAATTTTATGCGGTTCATGTTGTCGCAGGAACCGTCATTAAAGCCGGAAAATTTTAGTGCTATCGGCTACAGTGAGTATCGTCCGCTCAAACCTAATACTTCAGATGAAAATCGTGCCAAAAATCGAAGGGTTGAGGTTTGGATTATTCGGGCGCAAAAACCACAGTAAATAGTAAAGTGGTTACTTCAATTTTATCAATGCAGTTTTAGCCGCAGATTTTTCTGCGGCTTTTGTTATGGTATAATATATCTTGTAGTTTGCGTAATCAAGCTGCATTAAAAATATGGAGGTGTAAGAAACGGTGAATACCCTTAAAACGACCGTATTGCTGGCTGCATTGACTGGCCTGTTGATTACGGCCGGGAGTTTTTTTGGCGGGACACGGGGGATGACAGTGATGTTTGTTGTGTCCATGCTGATGAACTTTTTTAGCTACTGGTACAGTGACAAGATTGTTCTCAGCATGTATGGTGCAAAAGAAGTGGATGCACAGACAATGCCTGAACTAGTTAAGCTGGTGGCAAATTTGGCCCGAAAAGACAACCTGCCGATGCCGCGGGTTTATATCATGGATACAGATACCCCTAATGCTTTTGCAACGGGAAGAGACCCTGAGCATGCCGCTGTAGCGGTAACTACCTCACTGATGCGCAGTCTTACCACGGCTGAACTGGAAGGCGTTATGGCCCATGAACTTAGCCATGTGAAACATAGGGACACTCTGATCAGTACAATGGTTTCTTCGATCGCGGGAGCGATTACTATGTTGGCTAATGTTGCACAGTGGGCGGCTATGTTTGGATTTGGCCGCAGCGATGACGACGAGAATGCGGGCGGGATCGTTGGTTATCTTTTCATGATCATTTTGGCGCCATTGGCAGCTGCGTTAATTCAGTTTGCCATTTCGCGTTCCCGTGAGTATCAGGCGGATGAGTCAGCGGGACGCTTGACGGGTCAACCTTTGGCGTTGGCGGATGCCTTGAAAAAAATTGAGTATTTTGCGCAAAATCGAGTGATGCCGGAAGCAACGCCGGCAACTTCGCACATGTTTATTATCAATCCGTTTTCCGGATCCGGTGCTGCACTGATGAATCTCTTCAGCACTCATCCAGCCACTGAGGCGAGGATTCAAAAACTACAGGAATTAGCTCAAACAATGCGCTGATTTCAGATGTAAAGCAGCGGCCCTCTGACACAATAATCAGGGGGCCGTCTTTGTTGGGATGTTGGAAGAATAGACCCGGTTTTTTGATTGAGCAGTAAGGGAGGAAGCGGAGTGAAGTACGTCCGATTCGAAATGAATGGCGAACAAGGGTATGGTATCTTAGCGGAAGGGAAAATTCAGGTGTTGCAGGGAGGGTTGTTTAGCCGGTCGGCAGACAGTTCCCGTGTTGTTGCACTGGATGAAGTGCGCTTATTGGCGCCTTGTACGCCGAGCAAAGCTGTCTGTATCGGCTTGAATTATCGCGATCATGCTGAAGAAATGAAACACGATCTTCCTAAAGAACCCTTGTTTTTCTTGAAACCGCCTTCTGCATTGAACAACCCGGATGGAGAGATTCGCTATCCGGCTATCTCACAGAATGTTCACCATGAGGCTGAATTGGCTGTTGTTATTGGAAAAACTGCCAAACATGTAAAAGCAGCGCAAGCAAATGAATATATTTTTGGCTACACTTGCGCGAATGACGTGACGGCCCGGGATATCCAAAAAAGTGATGGACAATGGACGCGTGGCAAGGGATTTGATACTTTTATGCCATTGGGACCCTGGATAGAAACAGAAATTGATCCTCATGCAGTAGCTGTGAAAGGTTGGGTTAACGGACAGTTGCGCCAATCTTCGAATACGAAAAATTTAATCTTTCGGATTCCGGAATTACTGGAATTTGTAACACAAGTAATGACATTGTATCCGGGAGACGTTATCTTAACCGGTACACCTTCAGGGGTGGGCCCGATAGAAGTTGGCGATACCGTAGCGGTGGAAATCGCAGGAATTGGTACACTGAGCAACAAGGTGGTGAAGGACTGATGGGAACAAGAAAAGAAAACACGCAGGAAAAAACAACGGATGAGTTGATAACATGGTTAAAAGAAATCTCTGAAGTTCCTGGACCTTCGGGATTTGAGCGGCGTGTGCGTGACTTGATGATTCAACGGATTGAAGGTAAATGCGAAGTTCTTGAAGATAAAATCGGCAGCGTGATTTTTAAAAAGCAAGGACGAGCCCAAGGCCCCGGAATCATGCTGGCGGCACACATGGATGAAATAGGGTTTTTGGTTAAAACTGTGACAAAGGAAGGCTTTCTGAAGTTCGTTACGTTGGGTGGATGGTGGGAGCAAGTTATGCTTGGGCAGCGAGTCACGGTAATGTCGCCTAAAGGAGATATTCCGGGAGTAATCGGCTCGAAGCCCCCCCACGTACTTTCTGCTGAAGAACGAAAAAAAATGGTCATGAAAAAGGAAATGTATATTGATGTTGGAGCGATTGACAAGAAAGATGCAGAAGAGCGGATGGGTATTACGCCGGGTGTTCCGGTAGTCCCTTTTACTCCGTTTACGCCCATGGCCAACCCGGATTTATTGATGGGCAAAGCGTGGGATGACCGGGTAGGCTGTGCGGTATTGACAGAGGTTTTGCATCAACTGGAAAAAATCAACCATCCCAATACTGTTTTTGGCGTGGGTACGGTGCAGGAAGAAGTAGGCTGTCGCGGCGCAAAGACCAGCGCAGATGTGATTAGCCCACATATTGCCATTGCCGTTGACACCTGTATTGCAGGTGATACGCCCGGCATGAATGAAGATCAGGCTGCCGCTAAATTGGGCTGCGGCGTAGCAGTTTGCATCTATGACGCATCTTTGATTCCACACGTACGGTTGCGGGATTTTGTGTTGGAAACGGCGCGGTTGGCAAACATTCCATTTCAATTGGAGTTTTCCGAAGGCGGCGGAACCGACGGAGGAAGAATTCATTTGCACGCACAAGGAGTCCCCAGCATTGTTCTATCAGTTCCAACCCGTTATATTCACTCTCATAACGGTATCATCAGTCGCAGGGATTATGAGGCAACTGTTCGGTTGATTCTTGAGTTGGTGAAAAAACTGAATACGAAAAAGATGCAGGAATTATTGACTTGATAGGGTTGCAGACCATTATTAAAAAGGGGGCAGGTTTTGTGGAAAAAACGTTGGTATTGGTGAAACCCGATGGGGTAAGGCGTCAGTTGGGCGGGGAAATCATGGCTCGATTTGAAAAACGAGGGTTGCGTATTGCTGCATTAAAATTGTGTCGTATGACACCGGCGATGGCTGAGAAGCATTATGCTGAACATATGGGAAAACCGTTTTTTACGGATTTGGTGGACTTCATCACGTCAGGTCCTTTGATTGCGATGGTTGTTGAAGGGGAAACGGCTATTAAGGCTGTACGCACCATGATGGGGGCAACGAATCCCTTGGATGCATTACCGGGAACAATCCGCGGTGATTTGGCGTTAGTGATGTCGCAGAACGTAATTCATGGGTCGGATGGCCCGGAGAGCGCTACACGTGAAATTGCTTTGTTTTTCACGCCCGCCGAAATATTTTAATACAGTGGGGGTAGGAATATGAAAATCTATACCAAGACGGGAGACCAGGGAACAACCGGACTTTATACGGGCCAACGGGTTCAGAAGGACAGTTTGCGAGTAGAAGCTTACGGGAATGTTGATGAAATAAACTCTGCGCTCGGAATGGCACGCGCGATGGCTAAGAATGAAGAAGTGCAAACTACGATTCTGGAACTGCAAAAATTATTGATGCAACGGGTAATGTCGGACTTGGCAAGTATGGGTGCTGTATCCTATACAACCGAACAGGATGTGGCGCGACTTGAAGAGTTGATTGATATTTTTACCAATCGAATGGCGCCATTGAGTCATTTCATCATTCCGGGTGAAAATGTTGGTGCAGCGGCGCTTGATGTGGCGCGAACAACGACTCGACGAGCTGAACGCCAATTATGGAGACTTTCTCGGCAGGAAAAAATTGACGGGGTATTGATTGTTGTACTAAATCGATTGTCAGACTTGTGTTTTACCCTATCGCGAGCGGAAACAGAAATAAATTAGGACTGACCTAAAAACAGGAGCGGTTTTGGCGATGGCTGAAGCCGTTCTTTTATATTTGCGTAAATATTTTTTGTTCTACTTTTTGAATCGTCAGAATCAGCAGGAAAATGGTGAGAAGAGGGAGAAAGTATACAATAATTTTCCCGCATTGCTGAATTTGAGAAAATAGGAGGGGCCCGATTTGAAAGAGTACAAAAGTGACAGGATCAAAAATGTG
>CAZSRN010000192.1:0-4715 GCA_964609115.1 uncultured Veillonellaceae bacterium
TTTCGTGTCTGGTTGTGGCAGGCCTGATTTTTTCCGGGCAGTTTCCTTTCCAGAGCGGTCTGATATCCACTGCGACAGTGCCTTCAACTGTTTCAGCGCTGCTGCAATCCTCCGTTACAGCGACTTTTGGCGTGTATCTTGTCGCAAGAATCTCTCCCGTGTTTATGAACACGTTGTTGGCGAAGATGGTAGCGGTTATCGGGGCTTTTTCTTTTGCGGCGGCAGCTTTGCTGGGCGCCATGCAGCAGGATTCCAAGCGGGCGCTGACCTTCATGACGGTTTCCAGTATGGGACTGGCCATTGCTTTGAGCGCATTTGCCGTGCTGCCGGCAATTCTTGCCATACCCTTGCTGCTTCTTCTGCATGGAGCCGTCAAAGCACTGCTGTTCCTCTGCATCGACAGCCAGCCCGGCGTTCCATTGCCGCAGGGGTTGATCTTGATGGGAGCGGTTTCCCTGCTGATGCCGCCTTTTGGGATGCCTTTGATCCAATGGATTGCGCTGGAGTCGTCTTTGAACCATCCGATTGCCATGGGTCTGATTTTGGCCGGTTGCGTTTTTTCGATGGTAGGGTGGACTCGTTTTATGGGGGGGCGTTTTCCAGTTGACTTTGCTCAGCTGGACCGATCCAGGGAGCGGTTGCTTGCTTATGCGCCGCATCTGGTTTTGGCCGTTGCCGCGACGGGATTGTCGGTATTCCTTATTCCCTTTGCCAATTATAGCGTACTGCCGATTTTGAAGGAAAACTATGGACGTTTCAGCGATATTGCGAATGAGGAGACAAGTGCATTTCTGATTCAACATATTTCCGGAATCGACCCATTGCTGCTTTTTGCTGCTATGGGAGGCGTTTTTGGGTTGGGGTGGTTCGGATTTCAGCTTGTTGCGAAAAAAATGATAAAAACGGATGAAATGCGGCAGGAACCGGAAGCGTGTGAAGAAAAAACCGAAGCGGAAGGTGCTGCGGAGACGCTGGATACAGTACCCGAGCCCGAGCCTTTGGAAGCTACCGAAACGGAAGCTGTAACGGAGACCGAAGCTGAAGAGAATGAACAGGAAAACAGGGAACCGGAGATCATAAACCCGGAACTTCCAACGGCAGAACCGCCAAGAGATGAAACGGCGACGGAAGAAGTTTATGCGGACGAAGCCGCCGACGATTCTGTATCTGAAGCTCCTGCAAGCCAAGAATCCATGGCTGAAACGAGCCGGACGGCTGAGGTCAATATACCGGATTCACATAGCCTGCAACCGGCGCCGCGGTGTGCTGTTTTTTCCGTGTTTCCTGATCCGAAAAGACTTACTCTTTATGCAACGGTATTGGGAAGTGCGCTTGTTATTTTAATGCTGGAGGTGATATTCCGATGAGTGCGGAGCTTTTTGCATCATTTTCCACGTTCGGAATCATTGTTTCCTGCATTTTTGGACCGCCGTTGATAGGCGGACTCATTGTTGCCTTTGGCAGGCAATGGAACGCAAAAAAACAGGGTCGGACAGTGCCGTCCCTGTTGCAGTTTCTGCCGGTTTATGGTGAAATGCGCTGGAATGCATCGGTGAAAGTCCCCGGCGATTTGTTTTTTTGGTTATTGCTGTCGGTGACGTTTCATTTGCTGGCATTGGTGTTGTTGGGCTTTCAGAAAAATTTGGCCCCCATTCTGTTTTTTCAGGCTGCGGGAGTTTTAGCCATGATTCTGGGGGGAATGACCCATTCGATTTCCTATTTTGGCTTAAGTTTCAACCATGGGCTGAAAGCATTTCTGACCAGTCAGCCGGTGTTGTTTCTTGTGGCGGCGGGAGTTTTTCTGACGACAGGCAGCTTCAATTTTACTGAAATCGCAAACTATCCGCGGCTGCTCGTGATCGATTCGCCGTTGTTGTTTGCAGCGCTGCTATTCGTCACACATGAAACGGAGCGTAATGTAAATGAGACAGCGGCGCAGGGGCCACTGTCGGCGCTGATTCAACTGGCAGCCTGTTATCAAACCGCAACATTACTGTTGTTTGCCGGATTTTTCTTTGGCCATGGGTTGGGCGCAGCCGCGTTGGCGGCCGTGTTGCTTTATGTCCTGCTGACCCTTGTGTCTTATGCCGGGCCCAACGCTGCATGGCAGCAATACAAGGCTGAATGGGGTTGGGAATCCGTTTTTTTTGCTTGCGGGTTAAATCTGGTTTGGATTTATCTCAAATACTGGTTCTAATTACAACCTGTTGTTTCAATAGCGAGGGCCGGGAAATTGGCGGGGGAAAATCTTGTCGAGCCGGTTCAGCAATTCTTCCAGGGCATCCAGGGCTAAAGGTAGAGGCCCGCTATCGACACCCATGATTTGCGTGGCGGAACGATGGGTCTTGAACTGCCCGTATTTTCCGGAGCTTTTGTCGAAATAGGTGAGCGCAAGCTCAAGATAAGTATCCTCATAGATTTCATCATTGAAAAAACCTTGGAACGTATGGTTGCGCAGATAAATGATTTCCAATGCGACAACACCCTCAGCGGTTTGTTCGGCGGCGATTTTTTCGAGTGCCGGCCGGTCAGGCGCGACGATCGGCGATTCGGTAAAAATCACTTCGTACTTTGGAAAACGAAACTGGCTGCGCAGTTTGCCCAATAAAGCCGCATTGAGTTCGCGACTGTTGTAACCCGATCTGTCGTTGACGGCAGGCAGAACAATTTTTGTCGATTCAAACGCATGGGCGGCTGGAAGAGCCGGCAGAAACAAAGCCCCCAAAAGGAAAAACAGCCCCAGAAAAGTTGCGGAGTGACCGGCTGAATTTTTCATCGCGAAAACCTCTCTTCCTTGTTTCAGATACAATTCATATTCGGTGGAAGCGAAGGAAAACCTGCCGGAAGAATTGACAGGGCTGTATGTCTCTGGTAGGATGGAAAACGTAGAATAGCAGGTATTTCGGTAACTATTTGGGGCAGTACGGCAGGATGGCGGGGAACCAAAAACACTCCTGACCGGGTGTTTATTTTTTTTGCGGTTCGCCACATTCGGAAGGCTGACCACCGTTGGAGTTTACCTGTAAAGTGTGAAGCAGAAAGGTAGGAATGCGGGAAATGTCAATTCAACTGGTAATTATCGTTGTTTACATTGCAGTATTGTTTGGCATCAGCTTTTATGCAAAACGGCTGGCAGCGAACGGCAGCACCAATTTTTTATTTGCCGGACGCAAAATGGGCCCGGGGCTGGTAGCGGTGAATGTTGCAGGATTGGCTATCGGCGCAGCATCCACGATTGGAGTGGCGGAACATGCTTTTACGGTAGGCATTGCCGCCGGATGGTACAACGCCGCATGGTCGGCGGGGGCGTTGATTATGGGCTTGTTTGCGGCTGCAAGATATCGGGAAATGGATTGTACGACAGTACCGGAACTGTTTGAACGTTACTATGATAAAAATAGCCGCGTGATTGCCGTACTCGGATTGATAATTATTCAGATGGTGATTACGGCGATGCAGTATTTAGCGGGCGGGGCCTTGCTTTCATCCTTGCTGCCGGAGTATTTTACATTCCAGTTGGGCATGATCATGAGTGCGGTTGTGTTTATCGGAATCACGCTGATTGGCGGGCTATGGTCTTCCGGACTTTCCAATATCATCAGCATGATTTTGATCTATATCGGAGTTTTGGCGGGAACGTTTATGACGGTTTCCAATCAGGGAGGTATTGGCGAGCTTGCGATGAAACTGCCGACAGGGACGGATTGGTTCGCACCGGTAGGCAGCTTGGGCTTGGCGATGGTTGTCGGGTGGTTTGCCGTTATGATTACCCAGACGATCAGTGCTCAGGGGCCGGTCCAGATTGCCTGCGGCGCCCGCGACGGCAAAGCGGCTCGAAATGGATATCTGTGGGGAGCGCTTATCATTTTTCCCATCGGCTTTTTGTGCGCATTGATGGGGTTGGCGGCAAAAGTGGCGTATCCCGGCATCAAAGCGACGATGGCATTGCCCAAAATTATTATGAGCCTCGATCCTCTTCTGTCCGGGATAACGCTGGCGGCTCTTTGGGCGGCAGACGTTTCCACTGCGTGTACCCTGCTGCTGGGGGCAGGAACACTGTTTTCCCAGGATATTTACAAACGTTTTATTTCCCCGGATATTTCGGAAAGCAACTATATGATTGTGAACCGGCTCACGATTCTGGGTATCGGGCTGGTTACCCTATGGTTTGCATTTAATGCAGTGGGAATCTTGCGTACGTTGTTGATCGGTCTAAGCTTGACGACTGCTTTTACGGTCGTATTCCTGTTCACTATTTTTGCCCCTGGACTCTGTCGGAAAAGTTCCGCTTTTTATACCACGTTGGCAGGAATGATCGGCTTGGCTGCATGGCAAGTGGTTCCGTTCGTGCGGATTTTCGCCCATCCCATTTATATGGAGTGGTTTGTCTGCCTGGCGACCTTTTTCCTCGTTGCGGTTATTGATAAACGCAAAATATCTGTTGCACCGTATTCCAAGAAGTAACGCCATAAAGGCGAGGGAGGAACCTATATGCTTTCATCGACGACGACCAGTCTGGATGTTGGACGTGCGGCTCTGAAAATGGCTGTAACCGAAAATCGCGACGAAGAGCAGGCTTTGCGTCAGATGTTGCTGGAGCGGCGGGAAATCCAATCGGTAGCCATTGATTTTGGCGGCGAGTTTGTGCCGTCAGTCAAAAAAATAATTGAGCGGGCAGTGGTGGCGGCTCAGCGCCAGGGACTGGTACCCTCCAA
>CAZSRN010000193.1:0-4700 GCA_964609115.1 uncultured Veillonellaceae bacterium
AAGAAAGGGCCATCCATCAAATTGGCGTATGATGCTGCAGGCAAGCCGACCAAGGCTGTCGAGGGATTTGCCAGAGGGGCGGGAATTGCGGTATCGGATCTTATAAGTGAAGATGGCTATGTTCACGCAGTGGTATGTGAAATCGGCAAACCCGTTATTGATTTGTTGCCGGATTTACTGCTCGGATTGGTGAATGCCTTGAATTTCCCCAAAAATATGCGCTGGGGAGACCTTGACATGAAGTTTGTCCGACCGATTCACTGGATAGTTGCGCTTTTGGGGTCGGCAATTATTCCTCTCAAGGTGGCGGGCATTGATTCAGGTCGCGTTAGCCAAGGGCATAGAGTACTTGGATCAAATGCGATTGAAATTGCCTCCGCTGTTGATTATCCTGCACTTATGGCTGCCAACTATGTGATTATTGATCCTGAAGAAAGGCGAAACCTGATTCGCAAACAAGTTGAAATGTTGGCAATAGAGCAGGGGGGAACGGCAACCATCGACGCAGAGTTGTTGGAAGAAGTATTATATTTGGTCGAATACCCAACAGCTTTATGTGGACGATTTGAGAAAAAATATCTTGATTTGCCTGCTGAAGCAATCATTACGCCAATGCGCGAGCACCAGCGATATTTTCCTGTTTTCAGCAAAGAAGGGAAATTATTGCCGGTATTTATCACTGTTCGAAATGGCGGAACAGAATTCATCGACAATGTTCGGCATGGCAACGAACGAGTGTTGCGTGCACGTTTGGCCGATGCACGATTCTTTTATGATGAAGATCGCAAAATTCCACTGGGTGACCGGGCAGAAAAATTAAAAACTATTGTATTCCAGGAAGGACTCGGCACCATGTTCGATAAAGCCCTGCGATTAAAAGCGTTATCAACGATTATTGCGAAAAAACTGGGCATTGCGACAAAAGATTTGCCATTGGTTGAACGCGCTGCCGAGCTGGCCAAGGTTGACCTTGTTACCGGAATGGTCTGTGAGTTTACCGAGCTCCAAGGCGTTATGGGACGGGAGTATGCTTTGCTTTCCGGTGAATCTGCCGTTGTTGCCGATGCTGTTTTTGAACATTATCTTCCCCGGTTTGCCGGCGATATTCTGCCTCAGACGATAGCGGGACGCGCAGTTGCAATTGCGGATAAGCTGGACAATATTGTGACGACCTTTAGCCGCGGACTGATTCCTACAGGTTCACAGGACCCATATGCATTGCGTCGGCAGGCTCTTGGAATCGTAAATATTCTGATCGACGGAAAAGTATCTTTATCATTGTCGGCATTGTCGGGTGAGGCAATGAAACTGGCAGGCATAAATGATGAAGAGAAACATGACAAGATAATGCTTGCTATCGAGGAGTTTTTTCGACTGCGTTTAAAAAATGTATTGGGAGATGCCGGCATTCGTTATGATATTATTGAAGCATTAATGGCGACGAATACGGATGATATCTATACGGCATGGCTTCGAGCGGCGGCGATGTCTTCACCGGAAGGAACAGCTGCAATGGAGAGGGCTGTCGAAGCCTTTACTCGTGCAGCTAACTTGGCAGGAAAATCAGAATGTGACAATATTGATGAGAAGTTGTTTGAAGTATCTGCTGAGAGAGAACTCTATCATGCTTATCAGAATGCCCGTAGCCGGATTGATAATGCAATGGCGGTATGTGACTATGCCGAGCCGTTAAAAGTGATTGCTGAGTTAACGGTTCCAATTGACAACTTTTTTGCTGCCGTTATGGTCATGGTAGACGATAACAAGGTTCGGGATAATAGATTGGCGCTACTCCGGGGTATTTGCAGTCTTACGATAGGGATTGCCGATTTTAGCCGCATTACTCCCCGATAATTGGAGAAGCAGACTAAATTTTAACATTACGACCGTTACTGATGATTGATCGGTAGCGGTCTTTTTTTTTTTGAGTTTTATGAAATAAAAAGAGGATAAATAATTTTTCGTATAGTATATACTATATTGGAAAATAAATTAATATATGGTATCATAATAACAAAATAGAAGGAGGCGGTACGGTGACCAAAAAGCAAACTGCAGAAAAACTCGTGCTATGGTTCGATGATATCAATAAGAATGATGTGGCGATTGTCGGTGGAAAATCGGCATCTTTAGGAGAAATGACTTCACGGACAGGGGTTCCGGTTCCCTATGGATTTGCAACTACGGCAGAGGCTTACCGGATTTTTTTGCGGGAAACGGGTGTGGAAAAAAAGATTCATGAGATATTAACCGGCTTGACGGACGTGGAAGATAGTCGCCAACTGCGTGAGATTAGCGCCAAGATTCGCCAAACGATTGTCGATGCAAGTTTACCGCTGGCATTTGATAAGGCGATACGCCAGGCATACGCTGAATTGGCCGCAAAGGTTGGAGAAGATACCCCCTTTGTTGCCGTACGCTCCAGTGCGACAGCGGAAGATTTGCCGGATGCAAGTTTTGCCGGACAGCAGGAAAGCTATTTGAATGTGCGAAATGCGGATGAAGTAGTGGAAAAAGTCAAAGAATGTTTTGCGTCCATGTTCACTGACCGCGCAGTTTATTACCGGACCAAGAAAAATTACAGTCATACGGAAGTTGCTCTCAGCGCTGTTGTGCAAATGATGGTGTTTTCAGAGGCTTCGGGGGTTATGTTTACTGTAAATGTTGTGACTGGCGAAGACAAGAACATTTTGATTGAAGGTTCTTGGGGGTTGGGCGAGTATATTGTTCAAGGCACTGTTACGCCGGACCATTTTTGGGTAGACAAAAAAGAGCTGAAAGTAGTGGAAAGTTCGGTCAATGACAAGCCGATTCGTTTGATTCGGCGACCGGGCGGCGGTGTTGTGGAGCAAAATGTGCCGGATGAGTTGCGCAACGCGCCTGTATTGACGGACGCACAAATCAAAGAACTGGCCGGCTATGCGCTTGATATCGAAAAACATTATGGAACTTATATGGATATGGAGTGGGCTCTGGATGAACGAACAAAAAAAATGTGGATTGTGCAAGCTCGCCCGGAAACTATATGGGCCAATAAAAAGAAATCAACAGGGGTAGAAAAAAAGGAGGTAATGTCTGTGAAAAAAGAGCCGGAAGCTGCACCTGCCGTAGAAAGAAACATTTTGGTCAAAGGGTTGCCGGCCAGTCCTGGACGAGTTAGCGGCATTGCCCACGTAATCTTGTCTCCGAATCTGATTGACAGTTTTCACGAAGGAGAAATACTAGTCACTGAAATGACGGCTCCTGACTGGGTGCCGGCGATGAAAAAAGCCAAAGCGATCGTTACTGATTCCGGCGGAATGACTTGCCATGCATCCATCGTTAGTCGGGAGCTGGGGATTCCTTGTGTAGTAGGAACAAAGAGCCGTGGACAATCTGCCACGACCAAAATTGAGACGGGTATGCAGATTACCGTCGATGCAACAAATGGAGTAATATATGAAGGCGTGATCAGTGATCTGATTGCGGCTCCCCGCCCGGCAGAAGCAGGTCCGGGTTTTGCAGTAGAAACTTTTCCGGTGACGGGAACTAAGATTTACATGAACTTGGGAGATCCTGATTTAGCGACAAGGTACTCTCCTTTACCCTCTGATGGAATTGGATTGATGCGTGAAGAGTTTATTTGGACAACATTTATTCATGAGCATCCGATGTATTTAATCGAAACAAATCAGCCGGATCGGGTTGTAAATGTGTTGGCCGATGCTTTTAGAAAAGTGGCGCAGGCGATGGCGCCGCGGCCTGTAACGTTAAGATTTAGTGATTTTAAATCCAGCGAGTATCGTGATCTAAAGGGCGGAGACAAATATGAACCTGTAGAACCAAGCGCGTTGCTGGGATGGCGTGGTGCATCGCGTTACTATGATTCAAAGTACACCGAAGCCTTCCGATTGGAACTGCGCGCTGTCAAAAAGGTGCGTGAAGAATATGGCTTTAAAAACTTGCATGTGATGATTCCATTTTGCCGGACAGTAGAAGAAGCTGCTAAAGTAACAGCTTTAATGGCAGAAGAAGGACTGAGACGCGGACCGGATTTCAAGGTATGGTTAATGGCCGAAATTCCGTCCAATATTATATTGGCAGATCAGTTCAACCAATATGTAGACGGATATTCCATCGGTTCCAACGATCTGACGATGTTGGTCCTTGGCTGTGATCGCGATAACGATACTGTGTCTGGTATTTTTGACGAAAGAAATCTCGCAGTGAAGCGAGCCATAAGACACCTTATTGAAGTTGCCCATCGGGATGGAAAGACTGTATCGATCTGCGGGCAAGCACCCAGCGTTTATCCGGATTTCACCGAGTTTTTGGTGCGGAGCGGAATTGATTCCGTATCTGTCAACCCGGATGCAGTAAAGGCAACGAAACACGCCGTGGCGCAAATTGAGCAAAGAATTATTTTGGAAAAACTTACAGGCAGGGGAATGGCCGAAAATAGCGAATATACATGGTAATATAGATCGCTGAGAGGGGTGGTTTCCATTCTACTGACGCCTCGACAAGAAAAAATCATTGAAATGGTTAAAGAAGGCGGCCCATTGACGGGAGAGCAACTTGCCGAACGTTTGGGCGTAAGTCGGGCGGCATTGCGTCCTGATCTTGCTATACTTATCATGTCAGGTGTACTTGACGCCCGGCCGAAAGTCGGATATTATTACACAGGCAAGGGCGCTTTCAGCATGCTGACGGAGGAAATT
>CAZSRN010000194.1:0-4680 GCA_964609115.1 uncultured Veillonellaceae bacterium
CGACGCCTTTTTTCGCTACCGCCGCCGCAATTTCCTGCGAGGCGAGAGGGGCGATGGAGCTCATGTCGATGAGGACCAGTCCCGGCTTGGCGCCTTCGAGAACGCCGTTTTCGCCGAGCACCGCCGCTTTGACATGGGGGGAGTTTGGCAGCATGGTAATGACCACTTCAGACTGCTGGGCCACTTCCCTGGAGGTCGGCGCCGATTTTGCGCCCGCCGCGACAACTTCCTTCACCGCATCCTGATTGATGTCGAATACGACGAGTTCGTATCCCGCCTTAAGCAGGTTTTTCGCCATCGGTTTTCCCATGATTCCCAAGCCGATAAAACCAATTTTTTTCATGCTCTGTCTCCTCTTTCCCCTTGATGATTTTGATGATTTGGGGTGCTATGCCCCATGAACAAGAGCGCCTTATTACAAGAGTTTTTTGATCCGTCCCACAATGGCTTGCGCGGTCAGTCCATAATGTACGAGCAGCTCATCATAGTTCAGGGCTGAAGTGCCAAACACATCTTCGATGCCCACAAAATCAAGCGGCGCTCCTTTTTCAAGCCGGAGAGCTTCCGCAATGGCGCTGCCCAGTCCGCCGATGACGCTGTGTTCTTCTGCCGTAACCACCGCTTTCATTCCCTTGGCGCAATCAATGACCGCTTTTCGGTCGAGGGGTTTGACGGTACTCACATTGACGACTTTCACCGATACGCCCTGCGCCGCCAGTTCTTCCGCCGCCGCCAGCGCCTTGGACACCATGACTCCGTTGGCAAATACGACGACATCTTTGCCTTCCCTGATGGTGTAGAGTTTGCCAATTTCAAAGGGTGTATCCGTCGGGGTCAGGATCGGCAAATCGTTACGATTGATGCGGATATACATGGGCCCCGGATTGTTGGCCATCGCCGCCACCATTTTAGTGGTTTCCACCGCATCGACAGGCACGAGAACCGTCATGCCGGGGATTCCCCGCATCAGATTCATGTCTTCCACGGACTGGTGGGTCGAGCCGTCGCCGTAATCGGAAAGTCCGGCGCTGGAGCCGCAGATTTTCACGTTAAGACCGGCAATGGAAATCGTCTGTCGCAGCTGGTCGTAGCAGCGGCCGGTAGAAAACACCGCGAAAGAATTGATGAAGGGGATTTTCCCGGTCAGCGCCAATCCCGCCGCCGTCGAAGCCATATTGGCTTCAGCGATGCTCATTTCGAAATAACGTTCGGGATATGCCACTTGAAACAAGTTGGACATCGTGGATTTTCCGAGATCGGCTTCCAACACCACGATATTTTTATTTTCTTTGCCGAGTGCTACAAGAGCCTCGCCGTAAGCGGTCCGCAAACTGTTCGTAGCCATCTTACGCCCTCCCCTTCCGGATGTTTTCCAGATCACACAGGGCCGTTTTGCATTGCTCCGCCGACAGCATTCCATTGTGGAATGCCGCATTGTTTTCAGCGAACGAAATGCATTTTCCTTTGATCGTCTGCGCCAGAATAACCGAAGGTTTTCCCTTGACCTGTTCGGCGGCCTCAAACGCTCCCATCAGCGCCGCCACGTCATGCCCGTCCACTTCGATGGCGTTCCAGCCGAAAGCTTCCCATTTGGGACGAATGGGATTGAGGTCAAACCGGTCCTTGATGGCGCCGGTTGCCTGCAGCCGGTTGCAGTCGACAATGGCCGTAATGTTGTCAATCTTGAAGTTAGCCGCCGCCATGGCCGCTTCCCAGATTTGTCCTTCGGCCTGTTCTCCATCCCCCACAATCACGTAGACGCGGCGGGAACTGCCGTCAAGACGCAGGCCGAGAGCCATCCCGTTGGCAATGGACAGTCCCTGCCCCAGAGATCCCGTGTTGGCTTCGATCCCCGGAGTTTTGGTCATATCCGGATGTCCCTGCAACATCGCCCCCAACGATTTTACGTTTTTTAATTCACTTTGCGGAAAATAGCCGCACATTGCCAGCGCCGCATACTGAACGAGCGCCGCATGTCCCTTGCTGAGAAGAAATCGGTCACGATCCGGGTTCTGCGGATTCTTGGGATCATGCTTCATTTTGTGAAAATAGAGTGTGGCCACAATATCCGCCGAAGAGCAGGAACCGCCGAGATGGCCCACCTTTCCTTCGCCGATGAGATCTTTCACGATCAATTCGCGCATCTGCAGCGCCTTGTCTTCAATAGAGCGGATAATTTCTGCTGCTACCATCGGAACCTCCCCTTTACATTAGTAATCGGTCGTTTTAGTCGATCGGCGTCAGGACGATTTTCAGGCCTTCCTTGGATTCCATCAGGTCAAATCCTTTTTGCCATTGATCCAGCGGCAATTCATGCGTGATCAGTTCATTCAGGTCCACTGTTTTTTCGCTCATCAGCACCAGGCACTTCTCCCAAACATCCCAGTTGTGACTGAAAGTCCCCTGCAACGCCACAGCCTTGACAATGAGCTGGTCCAGCGAGAATCCGACAGGCCCGGGACCCCAGCCGATCTTGTTGATCTGCCCGCAAGGACGCACCGCGTCCAGAGACAGCTTCAAGGTAGGCGAAAAACCGGCTGCGTCCACTACCAGATCCGCGCCATAACCGTCGCGCATCGCCATGATTAGCGGAACCGGATCCTGTTTTGAACTGTTGATAGTCATTGTCGCGCCAAGCTTTTTGGCGATTTCCATGCGGGCGTCATCGCCATCGGTGCCGATCACCACAATATCCGATGCGCCAATAATCGAAGCCATCTTGGTGCACAATAATCCAATGGGACCGGGTCCGATGATGACCACCAGGTCTCCGGGTTTCAGCGGAGAGTGTTTGACCAACGAGCTGTAGGCTACGCAAAGCGGTTCGGTCAAGGCCGCCTCTTTCAATGTGACATTTTCCGGAACCTTGTGCAGAATGCGGCTCGGAACCTTGACATATTTGGCGAATGCGCCGTCAATCTGGAATCCGTACCCTTTCCGTTCACGGCACACATGATAATTGTTGGTCCGGCACATGACGCACTTGCCGCAGAAGTCGGCGTGAGTCTCGGAGGTGACGCGGTCGCCGACCTTCCAGCCTTTGACATTGGCCCCCACTTCGGCAATGGTCCCGGCGAATTCATGTCCGAGAATCAGCGGTACATTGACTTTGTAAGAAACCTTGTTGTGGTGCATGTGGGGATCGCTGCCGCAGATGCCGATATAAGCCGTTTCAACCAATACGTCATCCGGTCCGATGGAAGGAACCGAAACCTCCCGCACTTCGGTTGCCCCCGCCACATTGTCATACTTAACAACTGCCCTCATTTTTTTCATCTCTTCATCCCTTTCACTTTATTCAAATTCATCGTATGCGCTTTCTCCGAATCCTCGGGAAATTTATCTGAAACGTCTTCAATCGTCGTCCCAATGTGTTCCTGCATCCAGTACCGGGCCCGATCCGGGTCCCGGTCACGGATCGCTTCGTAAATCAGGCGATGATATTTGATCGCTCGGTCAATGCCCATCAACTCGTTGATTTTACGATAATAGCTGACCAATACGTCGCGAATGACATTTGACACATTGAACAACAGGGAATTCTTTGTGGCCCGGGCGATATCCAGATGAAACTTCATATCGGCTATGGCAAATTCCAGTACCGGCCTGCCGATTCGCTCAATATCCTGGATTGTCGCCAAGATATTGGCAATGTCCTCTTTGTCGGCATTGCGCGCCGCCAACGCGGCATTTTCCGGCTCCACAATCCGCCGGTATTCGAGAATATCCATCATGCTTTTGCGGTTCCACGCCAGCATGGGCAGTAAAGAGTTCATGAACATTCCCGGGGTCATCATCTGAACAAAACTGCCTTCTCCCTGACGAGTCTGGGCAATTCCCATGGCATTCAGTTTTTTCAGCGCCTCTCGCACGGGAACCCGGCTAACGCCGAACATCTGGCTCAATTCGTTTTCGGAAGGCAGCTTCGTTCCCGGCGGCCAAATTCCGTTGAGAACATTGTCCAGCATCTGGTCATACACCTGATTGCCTATACTTTTTTTATCAATTGGAACAACCAGCATTTTTGCTCCCCCAAATCCTACTCAGCATTTACTTCTTTTTCCCTTGCTAACTTGTAATACATGTTACAGGTTTTAATTTTCTGTATTCATCAGCATATTCCTGCTAATGAAATAACATTTGAAAAAAATATTTTTGCGCATAAAAATAACAGAGGCGCCAGCCTCTGTTATGCTTTTTGATTTGTTTTACGCAATACAGCATACTCTATTTTAGAGTTTGAACCTTTCAATTGCATTAAAATTTTTTATATTTTATAATGGGTACGTACCCGAATGAGCCCGGACCTCATCTGCTCAGCAAACAGATTTCCGCCGAATATGGCATCAGCGACATTCCGGTGGGAGTTCGCGCGTGGCCTGTTTTCACAGTAAAACATCCAGGACATGCTGGAAATTGAGAAAAAGGACCACTGCTCTCCAACTTCCATTGGAGGACAGTGGTCCTTAAAATTAACCGTCCAAAAATCCGGCAAAGGATGCGGTTGCGAAGATTACCGGATTATATCAACGCCCATGTACGGACGCAGCGCTTCCGGCACGACCACCGAACCATCTTCCTGCTGATAATTTTCCAGAATGGCGGCGACCGTCCGGCCGACGGCAACGCCGGATCCGTTCAGTGTATGCACATATTCCGGTTTGGCTTTGGGTTCGCGGC
>CAZSRN010000195.1:0-3444 GCA_964609115.1 uncultured Veillonellaceae bacterium
ACCGGGGAGACCACCAGGCCCCATTCGCCCCCATAGATACTATTTTACCGCAGTTTCGAGTATTCGACAAGACTATCCGTTATTCGCCGATATATTCGAATCGCGGTTTGATCTGCCCGTCCCGCTCGAGGGTATCTCGAAACATTGATTCCGGGCGCACCCAGAGTCCGCCGTCACCATACAGAGCCCGATACACCACCATCGCCTCGTCGGTTTCGCTGTGTCTGGCACTGCCTATCACTTCATATTCGCCACCCTTGAAGTGTCGATACCGCCCCAATTTCATTGGCCGCACCCTCGTTTCGACCCGTATCCCGTGGGCCGCGCGAATCCCAGCTCCGCATGATCTTCCCGCAGCAATACTTCCGGCGGCGTACCGCAGGCGGAAACCTGCCCGTCCCGCATGGCCACCACCAGATCCGCCCACTCCATCACCCAGTCCATATCGTGCGTTGAGATGAGCAGGGTCTTCCCGGCTTTGTGCAGTCGGTCAATAATTTCGCATAAGTTGAGACTGCCCGCGTAATCGAGGCCGGCGGTCGGCTCATCCATGACCAGTACTTCCGGCTCCATCGCCAGCACTCCCGCCAAGGCTACCCGTTTTTTCTGACCGGGGCTCAAGAAATGTACCGGTTCAGCCAGATAATCGCTCATCTCCACTGTTTCCACCGCTGCCCGCGCGGCCCGTTCCGCTTCCGCCAACGTCATTCCCATGTTCATCGGCCCGAATAATACATCATCCAGCACCGTGGGCGCAAACAGCTGCATATCCTGATCCTGAAAAACCAGACCGATTTTCTGCCGTAACCGGTTCACCGACTGCCGCGAATAGTCATAGGGAACCCCTTGAAAAAACAGCGCCCCCGACGTCGGCTGCAAAATCGCGTTGAAATGCAAAAAAAGCGTCGATTTTCCGGCCCCATTGGGTCCGACAAGCGCCACCCGGGCTCCGGCTGGAATGGCAATATTCAGATCCTTCAGCGCCGGTTTGCCGGTCTGATAATTAAAGCAGACTTCTTTTGTTTCCAAAATAGGGACTGACGCCATGTTCTCCACGCCTCCGTTCAATGAAACAGCCAAATGGATCCGCCGAAAAATATCACGATCAACGCCAGGCGCAACGGGGCCACCTGCTGCGGCGGATAGCGAAATACCAACCGCTCCGTGTAATTGCGCGAAGACAATCCGATAAACAAATCACGCGCAGTAATGAATGATTTCCGGCCCAAGTTGGCAGCCAAAATGCCAATGGACCGCAGTGATCGCGACAAACTCGAATAGCCGAGACGAGACTGCTGGGCCGTATAGATTTGGGCCGCCGTATGCAAAATCACAAAAATAAATCGATAAGCGAGTAGCGCCACTTCCAGCACCGGCCGCAAAAAAGCGACCTGCGAACCCCATGCCGCCAGATAGCTGATGGGCGTTGTTCCCGCCAACATCAACAGACAGGCTGCCGATGCGATGGAGCGAAGAAGCGCGGCTTCCATCGCCTGCCACCCCCCCGCCGTAATTCCCACGAATACCGGTCCCAGTTGCCAACTCCACAAAGCCGGAAAAGGAGCCGTCGAAAAGCTGAACAGGATCGTAGCCACCGCCGTCAGCAAAAAAGGTAACAAGGTTCCCCACAGCCTGAACCAGTAATTCACCGCCATACCCGCCAGCAGGAGAAGGACCGACATAAAAAGAAACACCGCCAGATTCACCGCCGGAGAGCCGGAACTGACGGCCAGCAGCAATCCTCCCAGCCCGACGGCCAGTTTTTCCGGAATGCTGATCTGTGAAAATCGATTATGAAACGACAGGTAGTCCAAATACAACATAAAAAATCAAGCGGCTTTCGTCGAGCGGCGTCCCCGCTGATAACCAATCCAATACCCGATGACTCCGGCGCCGATTCCGGCCTGCACCGCAAACAGGAAAGACTCGACTTCCGCCGACGGCGGCGACCAGATGGCTTTGAACCAGGGTTTGTAGTCCGGGTTGATTTCGGCCACGACATCTTTGACCTGATCATCGGCTCCGCCAAATTCGGCGCCTGCTTTCCAAATCAGGGGGAATGCCGCAATGGCAACCACCAGCAGAATCAAAATGAGATTCTCATATTTTTTCATGCCTTATGCTCCCGTCCTTTCCACCAGAGATGAATCAGCCCCTGGTCATTGTAACGCAGCAACGTATTGTACACGACAACACTGAGAAGTCCTTCGCTGATGGCCAGCGGAACTTGGGTCAGTGCGAACACACCGGCAAACTTCACAAACGAAGCCGTCATCCCGCCGACCGGGTCGGGAAACGCTATACTCAGCTGCAAGGCCGTTACCATGTAAGTCGTCAAATCGCCCAGCGCCGCCGCCGCAAAAACAGCCGCCTTATCCGACAGCCCCGTCGCACGCACACCGCGAAAAACCAGATAGGCGGTCACGCCGCCGGCAATCCCCATGGAAAAGGTATTCGCTCCCCAGGTGGTCAATCCGCCATGCGCCAACAGCAAGGCCTGAAACGCCAGTACAATTCCGGCGGAAATTCCTGCAACCCAAGGTCCGAATAAAATCGCCGCCAGTCCGATGCCTGTAGCATGAGAACTCGATCCCGTCACCGAAGGCATTTTCAAAGCCGACAGAACAAACACAAAGGCAGTGACCAACCCCAGCAACAGTTTCCGGTCCGGATGATCTTTCAGCATCCGGTTGATCCGCACGATTCCCAAGAGCAGGAAAGGTGCGACGGCAACCCACCAGAACAACGCATGCTGCTGCGGCAAAAATCCTTCCATGATATGCATGGCTTGCGCCAGATTCGGCGTCGCCCACCCGGCAATCAGTACAGTCAAACAAGTAAAGAGTTTCAACGTTGAGCCTCCATTTTTAGATAGCGTGTATTATCAGGAATAATTACCAATAAACAGCGTAACAGATCTGTCGCCCGCTGTCAAACCGCTGTCCACGTTTCCCAGAATTCTGACGATTCCATGATATGTTGCCGGTAAATTTTACGGAAATCCGGATTTTCGCCCAAGCCTTTCAAGTATGTTTCTACTGCATACCCGGCTGCAATCAGTCGGCTCTTCCAGGAATCCGGTTCGGCGCCCGCCATATCGTTCAGCGCGTGATCTCCCGCTACCAGCATGAACGGCATCAGTACGACCCGCTTTGCCTGCTCGTGTTCCAACCACGCCAAGGCGTCTTCCAGGGTCCGCTTTCCTTCCACGGTTGCGGTAAAAACCGGCAGACCCGCCGCCTCAAGATGTTCCTGCAGCCGGTCGTAACAGCAATCCGCGACATGACCCGATCCATGCCCCATGAGAATCACCCGGCCCCCGTCTTCCGGCGAAAAATCCATCAGCTGCGTTCGCAGTGCGTTCACGGCAATCTGGTAATCATTCGGTTCCCCGGGGGTTGCGCCCCCCCAAAAAAGCAGCGGCCGTCCCAGCTTAAGCGAGGC
>CAZSRN010000195.1:3456-4636 GCA_964609115.1 uncultured Veillonellaceae bacterium
AAAAGCCCGATCCTGCCGGAAGGATTCCATCGCTCCGGTCAGCCGGTCATACTCATCGCCGGGAATGACATGCGTCGGCTGCACAATCACATTCTCCACTCCGGCGCGGTACAATCTCTCCAGCGCCACTGCAGGCGGATCGACGGGAATGCCTTCCTGCGCGCTGATCTTGGCCCGCACTTTTCCGGACGTAAACGCACGGTGCACCTGCCAATCCGGGAAATGCTCCTGTATTTCATTTTCCAGCGCATCGATATTGGCCATGCGGGTTTTCGCCACAGCCGTTCCGAAGCTGACCACCAAAATTGCCTGTTTTGCTTTCAGCATTGCGCTTCCTTATGCCGATTCCGTGTCGGCGTTTTTTCTTTTGCGAGTCAGAATGGTAGAAAGATAGGTTACATCCTGCGGTTGCACGGCCATAAAATCTTCGTGCACTTCTTCTTCCGGATGACCGCATTTGGAAACCATCAGCGCATTTTCGGCAAAACCGTGGCGATGCAGACGTTCCCGCAGCTCATTGAAGTTTCGCGACACTTTCATCAGCACCAGCCGATCCGATGCCGCCAGAACCTGCTCCAACTTCTCCGGGCTGATGGTGGCCGGCACGACGCTCAGCACGTCATCCCCTTCGACAATCGGTGTTCCGTGGTGGCTCGCTATGGCGCAAAATGCCGTCACCCCGGGAATCGTTTCAATCAGATGCCCGCAATCGGCCAATAATTCAAAAACATAAATATACGTGCTGTAAAACATCGGGTCGCCCAAGGTCAAAAACACGACATTTTGTCCCGCATCCAGCCGCGTTCGGATAATCGTGCGGTTTTCCAGCCAAGCGTCGCTCAGTTCATCCGCATGATATACCATGGGGAATACCAGTTCCAGCACTTCAATATCGGCGCGCATATGAGGACGGGCAATCGATAGGGCGATACTGTCCCCCCGTTTTTCCGTCCGGGGCGCGATCACCACATCAGCCGCGGCCAACGCCTTCACTGCTTTCAGTGTCAAAAGTTCCGGATCGCCCGGGCCTACACCAATGCCGGTAAATTTACCCGTTGCCATGTCTTTTCCTCCTCTGCGCAATAAAAAAATCTCTACCCCGAAGAGCAGAGATTTTGTTTGAAATGCAATATTTCAAATCCCCTTCCCATCGCTCGTGGGTACAACGGTGATTGTCAAA
>CAZSRN010000196.1:0-4629 GCA_964609115.1 uncultured Veillonellaceae bacterium
CGGGCATGCCAACGTGCTGGCGGTGCCGCGCATTTTCCTTGACCTGACCGGCGAATCAATGTACAATACTTTCATATAGTAAAATTGCAGCGAATCAAATATTGTTGGAACAGGTGCCCTTAGGGGCTTAATAGGGAAGTCCGGTGCGAAACCGGCACGGTCCCGCCACTGTAACGGGGAACGAACCCATGGTATGCCACTGGGACGAAGGTCTTGGGAAGGAATGGGCGAGTGATGATCCGGAGTCAGGAGAACTGCCTGTTTTAAAGTCACCGTTAGTACCTGCGAGCGATGGGGAGGAGGCTGTCCGGATTTTTTCTGTTCGAATTTATCAGGGCATCACGAATCTTCCGGCTATGAGTTGGAGGGTTTTTTTATTGTGCTGAGACAAGGAGCCTTTCCGCCCATTCGAATGTTGATTCTCGGGCTGACTGGAAAATGTAATTTTGTCTGCGTATATTGCTATGCTCATAAGCATCCGCAAGAACTAATGAGTTTTGCGACGGCGCGTCAAGCGATAGATTTGGCGGCGAGCGGAGGAAAACCTTTTGTACTGCAATTTAGCGGAGGGGAACCGTTACTGGTTTTTGACGTGATCGAGGAGATCGTCGCCTATGTTAAGCAACATAAACTTCCCGTTATCTTGCAGATTCAAACAAATGCTTCATTGCTGGATCGCAGGAAAGCGATATTTTTGCGGGAGCACCAAATCGGCGTCGGAATCAGCCTTGACGGACGACCCAATCAAAATGACGCATTACGAAAAATGCCGGATGGCAGCGGCACAAGTCGCCTGATTCTGGCTGGAGCCGCTACCTTGGCGTCAGTCGGAATCGAAACGGGGATTACTTGTGTGGTGGCAGACAGCAATGTACGTCAACTTAGCGGGATTGTTGAGATCGCCTACTATCTGGGGAATGTACGTAAAATTGGGTTTGATCTGCTGCGGGCGCAGGGGCGCGGCGCTGGTGTAAAAACGGCTGCAGCCCCTGATTTACAGGCGGCGCTTCAGCAAGTCTTGGCGACTGCCGAACGACTGGAACGCCAAACAGGAAGGGCCTTGATTTTTTCTCACCGTGAGCGGGTGGAGTCGCTTTGTACTCACTGCAGCGGCGGCTTTGCCCACTGTCATGCCATGAACGGCGAAGCGGCTTTTGTCAATGCAGTGGGCGAAATCTACGCCTGCGCTTCTCTATCGGGCGCGTCGGAGTTCAGAATCGGCCATGTTGATACCGGAATCGATTCTGGACGTGTGCGGGAAATCAGCGAGATGATCCGGGGCAGTATGAAGTTTTGCCCGGCCTGTGATTCATTTGCCTTGTGCGGCGGCGGTTGTTTTGCCCGCTGGCATGGAGCCGGTTGCGTTTCGGAGCCGTACCTGCCGGAATGTACCTTGAAGCAGACTTTTATCCGCGAGCATCAAGTGCGTCACAACAAAACGCAAAAGTATTAAAGCAAAGGGGATTGGACATGCGAACAGGAGTATATCCGTTTACCGCCATTGTGGGGCAGGAAGAAATGAAACTTGCGCTGATCCTGAATGTGATCAATCCAGGATTGGGAGGGGTTTTGATCAAAGGCGAAAAAGGCACTGCCAAATCCACCGCGGTACGGGCAATTGCCGACTTGCTTCCGGCTATGGACGCGGTACGGGATTGCCCGTTCCGTTGCGACCCGACCGAGGCGCATCATCTGTGCGAACGGTGTGCGGATCGGGTTCAGGCGCAAGAAAAACTGCCTACTCAATCGGTCAAGATGAAGGTAATAGAGCTGCCGGTCAGCGCCACCGAAGATCGGGTAGTCGGCACGCTGGATATAGAACACGCGATTCAATTCGGTGAAAAAAAGTTCGAGCCGGGGATTTTGGCCCAGGCCAATCGTAACATTTTATATGTGGACGAAATTAATTTACTGGATGACCACGTGGTCGATGTACTGTTGGATGCGGCGGCGATGGGCGTCAATACGGTGGAACGCGAAGGGGTCTCATACTCGCACCCGGCCCGGTTCGTGCTGGTGGGGACCATGAACCCGGAAGAAGGGGATATAAGGCCGCAACTTTTGGATCGGTTCGGCTTGTCGGTAACGGTGACCGGGGAGCATGAAGCGGATCGAAGAGTAGAAGTCATCAAGCGCCGGTTGGCCTATGAAGCGGATTCGGATGTTTTTGCCGATACCTACAAAATGGAGCAAACAGAACTGGGGCAGTCGATCCTGCGGGCGCGGAAGCTGCTGCCGAAAGTTCAGGTAGATGATGCGTTGTTGATGTTGGTGGCGAATCTGTCGATCCAACTGGATGTAGACGGGCATCGGGCGGATATTACGGTGATCAAGGCGGCTTTGACGCTGGCGGCGTTTGCCGGTCGGGAGCAAATCCAGGCCGAAGATGTGAAGACCGCGGCTCGGCTGGCATTGCCGCATCGAATGCGTCGCCGTCCTTTCGAAGAAGGTGTGTTGGACTGGACGGCTGTCGAAGCCATGTTCGAAGCTCCGGCATGATGGAGGCTCAATATGAGTAGAGGGTTATTATTCCCGTTTGCGGCAATAGTCGGACAGACGGATGTGAAAGAGGCCCTGCTGATTGCGTTGACGAATCCAAAAGCTGGCGGGTTGTTGGTCGCGGGAGAAAAAGGGTCGGCCAAATCCGTGCTGGTACGTGCATTGACGCAGGTCGACCCGATGCGGAAGATTGTTGAGTTGCCGCTCAATGCAACGGAGGATCAGGTATTCGGTGCTATCGATCTGGAACAGGCGATGAACAGCGGGCGAAAGGTTTTTTCCCCCGGTTTGTTGTCTCGTGCGCATGATCAAGTGCTGTATGTCGATGAAATCAACTTGCTTCGCCGGGAACTGTTGACAGGCATACTGGAAGCAGCGGATCGGGGCGTCAATGCTGTGGAACGGGAAGGGATTTCGCACCGTCACGAAGTGCGGCTTACCATGATTGGAACCATGAATCCCGAGGAAGGGACGCTGACGCCGGCGATACTGGACCGATTCGGCATGTTTGTGGCGGTGCAGCGTGAAATGGACACGAAGGTGCGGGCCGATATTCTGCGCCGAGTGCTGGCATACGAGCAGGATGCTGCAGGTTTCGTCGCTCAATATCGTGAAGAGACGGAACAGTTGACACGACGGTGTCGAGAAGCGCAGGAGCGACTCTGCAAAATTGAAATTGATCCGGCGATGATGCAGCTGGCGGCTCAATATTGCGCCCAGGCCCATTCCGCAGGCCATCGGGCTGAACTGTATTTGCTGGAGGTTGCCCGAACGATTGCGGCGCTGGCGGAACGGGAGTATCTGTTGCCTGCCGACATGGAGCGCGCGGCGTATTTTGTCCTGCCTCACCGGATGCGTCAGGAAGATGCGCCCCCACCTCCGCCGCCGGAAGCACCGCCGGAAAATCCGGATCTGCCGGAGAAGGAGGATTCATCGCAAGAACCACCGCTTCTGCCGCCAACTAACGATCAACAGGCAGCCGATCCACCGCCGGATAAACCGGACGAAGCGGATGAGCCGCCTCCACCGGATAACGGCGAGGGGCAGGAGAGAACGGCGGAGATTGACCGGAGTTTTTCGGGGGCGAAATTGCAGGTGAAGCTGCCTCAGGATCGGCAAGTGCGCCAAGGCAGCGGCAAACGCAGTCTGACTCGCACCGACCTGAAGCAGGGCCGATATGTTCGCGCGATGTTGCCACCGGGAATATTGACGGATCTGGCTTTTGACGCAACACTTCGGGCGGCGGCTCCCTTCCAGTCGTCCCGGCCACGCGGCCGCTGCGTCGTTACCATCCGAAAATCGGATTTGCGGCAGAAAGTCCGGGAAAAGAGAATTGGAAACATATTCTTGTTTGTGGTGGATGCCAGCGGCTCAATGGGAGCGCGGGAACGGATGAAAACGGTAAAGGGCGCTATTTTTACCTTGTTGCAAGATGTATATCAGAAGCGGGATCAGGTGGGAATGATTGCGTTTCGGCGCAAAACGGCGGAGGTGTTGCTGCCGGTGACCCGCAGCGTGGACCTGGCTCAAAAATGCCTGTCCTCTTTGCCGACCGGCGGGAAGACACCCTTGGCGGAGGGGCTGGAAAGCGCCTTGATGTTACTCCGGACTTTGCAAAAAAAAGACAAGAATTCACGACCGATTCTGGTGCTGATCACGGATGGACGGGCAAACAGCTGCGATAACGGGGATCCAATTGCATCAGCGGTGACCGTAGCCGAGAAGATCGGGCGGACTGGAATTCCCAGTGTGGTCATTGACACGGAAAATGACTTTATTTCTTTAGCGGTGGCGCGTCAGGTTGCGTGCGCCATGGGGTCGAATTATTACCGTCTGCAGGAATTGTCGGAAGCGGCGGTGGTCGGGATTGCACAGAATGCGCTTTCATCTTGAATTCAGCTGAAAAGGGGATACATATGATACAGATCAAGGGCTTGGTGAAAAAATTCGGCGACCGTGTTGCAGTAAATCATCTGGATTTGGAAATTTGATCCGGTGAAGTGTTCGGCTTGCTCGGACCCAACGGCGCGGGAAAAACAACAATCATTCGCATGTTGACCATGCTGACCCGGCCTACGGAAGGCTCGATTCAAATCAATAATTGTTCATTGCCGTCCGATGAAGAACAGG
>CAZSRN010000197.1:0-4612 GCA_964609115.1 uncultured Veillonellaceae bacterium
AGTTGAAATCTCCAATTTCGTCCCCCCATAACACCACGCAATTACGCATCCCTGCGCATTCCGACTTTACACTTTTATTATCGGTAATTTCATCCAGAAACTAAACCCTTTTTCTGTGAAAAGTTGCCAAATAGATTTATTAAAATCATTATACGTTATCCCTCAAGTCAAAACAAATCCAAATAAAAGAAAAAGACCATCCGCCGGGATGGTCTTAACACTTTATCAATAGAAAATAGTCAAGCAAGACGTTCCTTAAAGAATAGCTAACGATAAGAGGATTGCTTCAGCGATAAAGAAGACAGTTGCAACTTTTGCCGTTCTTCTTTCCCGTTCCGCCAAAATAATCTGATACATCGCTCGAACCTCCTTAAATCTGTCTTACTTTTCCTTGTCTAAATATTACCACATTTATTTTTGTCAGACAAGTATTTTTTTGAATTTGCTGATATCTTTTTTGTTCAAGAAAAAAAGCAAGGCCTAAACCTCGCTAAAAATTTTGCAATTAAATTCACATCTCAATTTCTAAAAAAACAAACCGCCTGCATTATACACTATTGTTCCCAGCAGGCCGGCGGACAAAACGCTCCCCAACGCACCATACAGAACAATACGCCAATCTTTCGTTTCCTGATACATTGTAACCAAAGTTGTCACGCAAGGGGTATAAATCATATAAACCAGTAAAAAGGTAAAAGCAGTCAATGGAGAAATATTGTGAATCAGAATATCCGCCAAACTCCCGGAGTCTTGCGCCGCATGATAAATAATGCCCAAGCTCGACAAAACGCTCTCTTTTGCCGCAATCCCAAATAGTAACGCTACAATAAGCTGCCAGTTCAAGCCCAATAATCGTCCTATCGGTTCGAGAACTTGTCCGATGCGAGCAATATAAGTCTGTTCAAAAGGGCCGACCGGAAAATTAGCCAGACACCACATCACAACCGAAGCTGCAATAATTACATTGCGAATTCGATGCACAAAATTCAGCGTCATCCAGCCCGCAGAAGCAGTCAGACTTTGCAATGTTGGTTTCTGATAAGGCGGCAGTTCCATTATGAACGAGCTCTCACCTTCCCGTGGGATAAACAAACTCACAATATACGCCACAAAAACCATCAGTGCCAAACTGATTCCAAGCAAAGACAACATTACCAAAGTTGCCGCTGTCGAAACAAAAAAAGCGGAAACCAAATATACCATGACCCCGAGCCGCGCCGGACAGGGTGCGTAAGAACTAACCAAAATGGCAACCGTTCGGTCATATCGGCTCGATAAAATGCGGGAAGCCAATATACCATTAACATTGCAACTGCATCCAAGCACCAATGGCAAGAAGGTTTTTCCGTTCATTCCCATAGCGCTCATAACCTTATCCGCTAAAAACACAACCCGCACCATATAACCACTATCTTGAATCAGCGTGTAAAACAAAAAAAACATCGCCATTTGCGGCAAAAATCCCAGAGCGGCGCCCACGCCCTTCATGATACCGCCAACAATCAAATCAACCAAAAGCGCCGGAAAACCGAATTCGGTCAACCATGCGCCCAGTATCTCTCCGCCCGTGTCAAACCCTGCGACCATCCATTCAGATAAGGGGCGACTAACCGCAAAAGTCAGATAAAACATTATTCCGAAGATCAACAACATCAACGGGCCGCCCCATAGTGGATGCAATGCCCATCGGTCAATCTTGTCAGAGAAGGTTTCTCCCGTTGACCGCTTCGATGTAATCCGAGTCGCAATATCTTCCGCCAGCTTGTAGCGAGTACTGATTATTTCGCTTTGCAAAACATCGCTTTCCATTTCCAGCTGTTTCAATAAACTCCAGCGCGAACTGCCAAGAAGCGTTTCTTGTACCGCTCCCTTGCGTTCAGTCAAAATTCTCTCGACTTTTTCTCCATATCGAATAGCATAATAGCGCCTTGGTGCAACGGGGTCGGCCACTTCGGCAATCGTATCAAACAGTTCTCTCGTGTTAAATTTCCCCTGGGCCATTTCCGGAGTAACCGGCACCTGCAGCTCTGCTTCAAGTCGATCATGAAAGACAATAATATCTTGTTCCAAGGCTGCATCAAGTTTATTAAGTATCACCATAACATGGTGATACCGCTCTAACGTTTCAAGCAGCAAATATAATCCGCGTTCCAAATTCATCGCATCCAGCACTACCATTACAACATCCGGAGGCTCTTCACGCAAAAAGTCATTCACCAGAATTTCTTCTGAAGAATGACTGCCAAATCCGTATATGCCGGGAAGATCCGTAAAATGGACTTCTCTGTTTTGATAGTGTACTGCAATTGTGCAAACTTCTGTAGTTTTTCCACACCAGTTTCCAATAATCTGGCTCGCGCCGGTTATGGAATTAAACAGAACGCTCTTTCCAACATTCGGATTGCCAACAATGGCAACATTAATGGGTTGAGTTATTGTATCATTCACTCAGCAGATGCCACCCTTATATTTTGGCATTCATCTCGCCTCAATAGCATTCGGGTTCCCCGGACTTTAATCTCCACCGGATCCGCCAGCGGCGCACGCCGTATAATCCTTACCCGTGTCCCCGGCGTAAACCCCATCTGCAACATTCTTGTTTTTTGAGCCTGCGATCCGGTTATGCCCATAACTTTCATTTCCTGTTGCTCAGCGGCGATGTCCAGCGTTATTTCTTTACCCATTTTTTCGCCCCCATCAACTGAAAAATATTATCAAATATCCCTGTCTTTATTATACACGCTTTTTCAAAAAAAGAAAGCCATACATTAACCCCATTGCCAAATATCTACCTGTTGCTCCGCAATATGAAATGAACAATTCCATCCATTACTATTTGAACATTCGTTCAAATAGTCTTGCACTTGTTTCAAGACCGGAATCTCCGTGCCAAAGTGTCCCGCATCAACCAAGCATAGCCCTTTTTCGTTTGCATCCCGTGCGTCGTGATAACGAATATCACCAGTTAAAAAAACATCCGCTCCAGAAGCCAATGCAGCATCGGCCAAGTCCATACCCGCTCCACCACAAACAGCAACACGCTTTATTTCCGTATCAGCGCTCCCAACGAATCGGACGCCTTGAAGACCTAACGCTGTTTTGACCTGTCGAGAAAAGTCTGCCAAGGTCATACTTTTTTTCAACTCTCCTACCCGTCCCAAGCCGACTCCAGACAATAATTCATTTTTTAAGGGATAAATGTCATATGCCGCTTCTTCATACGGATGCGCCTCAATCATGGATTGCACCACATTTTTCGACAAAAATTCCGGAGCCACCGTCTCTATCCGAACCTCTTCAACCCGGGATAAACAAGACCGTTCTCCAATAAAAGGTTTCGCATTTTCTCCCGGCAAAAACGTTCCCGTTCCGGCAACTCGAAACCCGCATTGGCTATATTTTCCGATGTGCCCTGCGCCGGCTCCGCTCATTGCCGCCCATACAACATCAACATACTCTTTTGGTACATAGGTTGCAATTTTAACCAAAGGCTGATAAATCGGTCGGAGAGGTTGTACATCATGCAACCGGACTGTTTGGGCCAACACATCATTTACACCGTTAATTGCCGCATCTAAATTGGTATGAGCTGCATATATCGCTATATCTTGTTTTACCAAACTGGCCACAAGCTTGCCCTCTAGAGTATTGGTACGCAACGTTTTCAGCGGATGAAACGGGAAAGGGTGATGGCTAATGATAATTTCCGCGCCCATCTCAATGGCTTCTTCAACCACCGCCATTGTCACGTCGAGTGTCAGCAATCCCTTCTTTACGTCCCGGTTCAAGTCTCCCATCAAAAATCCGACATTGTCCCACGACTCCGCAAGTTCAACCGGCGCCAATTTTTCCATTGCCACCGCAATCATTCCGCCGTTTGCAGCCATTCCATTTTCCCCTCCAATGCCTCAATTTTTTTCTGATATGCGTTTCGGCCATCCTTTACTATTTGGGTTTGTGAATAAACCATTTCCCCGACCCGTTTTTCATATTGTCTTTTTATGCGTTTCAACTGTTCAAGTAGCAAAGGATGCCTCTGCTGCCATAACAGCGGCCCAATTTCCAACATAAGTTCATCCATCGGTTGGGCTTTCCCCTGTTCAGCAACTATCACTTCATAAAGATGTCCATCCTCAAAAACAAGATTTTCTGCGACAATATTCCAAGCATTTTCCTGTAGCCACCCCCTTAATCCGCCTCCACCTATCATGGGTTGGCAAACCAAACGTTTCAATCGTTTCGTTATTTCAGGAGATCGCTCCAAAATTCGGCGAATCGCCGATCCTCCCATACCGGCAATCACTACTACATCAACTTCTCCCGGTTCGATTATTTCCAACCCGTCACCCCGTCTTGCTGCAATATTGCCTTCCAACGCCGCTTCTTGAATAGTTCGTTTTGCAGCGTCCAAAGGACCTTGTTGAATTTCTCCCGCGACTGCAAAATCAATTTTTTCATTTTGCATCAGCCATACAGGAACATATGCATGGTCAGAGCCAATATCCGCCATCGTCCGGTACGGCTCCACATATTCAGCTACTGCTTTGAGTCGCGCACTCAGTTTCATGGTATATCGCACCTCCTCAGGTAAACAATTCTACAAAATGCACAA
>CAZSRN010000198.1:0-1795 GCA_964609115.1 uncultured Veillonellaceae bacterium
AGGTGCTATTTTATGTACAGCCGTAAAAAATCCGAGCCACGCCTGGAAACGATTCAAGCGGCGGAAACCAATCCCGGAGAGTTGGTGACCTCCATTGTAGAAAACGCCGATGGGCCGATTTTTTCGGTGGACCGAAACTATCAATATACAAGTTTCAACTTTGCGCACGCTGCGCTCATGAAGGCTTTATATGGAGCAGAGATTCAGCTGGGACAGGATTTTTCCGAATATGTGAAAGTTCGGGAGGATTGGGAAACTGTAAAAACCTATATGGACCGTGCGCTCGGGGGAGTATCCTTTCTAGAATCGGCGTATTTCGGCAACGAGGAAAACTATCGGCCGTGTTTGGCGCTCGTTCTGAATCCGATCAAAACTGCGGAAGGCGAGGTCACAGGAGTATCCGTTTTTGCCTGGGATATAACGGGACGCCGGCAAGCGGAGGAAGCGGCATTGCGGGAAAGGGAGAAACGGTTTCGCACCATCGTGGATTTTACGTATGGATGGGAATACTGGCTCCTGCCGGACGGAAGTCTTTCTTATGTATCGCCGACCTGCAAAGAAATCTGCGGTTATACGGCGGAAGAGTTTCAACAGGATCCGGGTTTGCTGATGCGAATTATTCATCCTGACGACAAGGAGGGCATGGAACGGTATTTGCAGGCAGTACTCCATCAGAAAAATGAGGAGTGTTGTGAAAAAGAATTTCGGATCCTTACCCGGGAGGGAGCGGTTCGTTGGATTGGACGCGTTTGTCGCGCCGTTTATGACACTGAGGGAGCTTTTCAAGGCTGCCGTGCAAGTTTGCGTGACATAACGGAACGAAAAATCCGGGAGACGGAAATGCGGACGCTGCAGCTTGCGGTCGAAAGCGTGGCCGCGTCCATCATTATTACCAATACAAATGCGGAAATTGAATATGTGAATCGTAAATTTACTGAGTTGACAGGCTATTCGTTGGAAGAGACAATCGGTAAAAATCCGCGGTTTTTAAAAGATCCCGAGAAATCTTCCGACGAGTATACGGAAATGTGGGAAACGATTACGACGGGGAGAACTTGGCAAGGGTTCTTTCGCAACATTAAAAAAAATGGCGAGTATTTCTGGGAAGCGGCTACTATTTCGCCGGTATTTGATGAAATGGGTAACATTATTCGGTATGTTGCGGTTAAAGAAGATGTTACCGAGCGGCGTCAGGCAGAAATGGCCCTGCAGGAAAGTAACGCCAAGTTCAGACGGCTGGTGCAAAAAACTCCGCTCCCCTTGTGTTTCATCAACAGGGAAGGGACCGTCGGCTATCTGAATGATCGTTTTTCGGAGACATTCGGTTATACGGGCGAAGATCTCCGTACTTTGGTCGATTGGTGGGAATTGGCCTACCCGGATAAAAAATACCGTCAATGGGTGATGGAAAAGTGGGAAGACGCAGTAGAAAAGGCAAGCCTTGAGGGTAAGGATATCGAAGCCGGTGAATTCAAAATAAGCTGTAAGAACGGCGAGGTGCGGACCGCCGGTGTGGTCGGCATCATGATGGAGAATAACATTCTGATTGCATTGACGGATGTCACGGAAAGAAGACGGCAGGAGCGTCTGCTGAAAGCATCCTATGAACGAAAAAAGAAAAATGAACTTTTAAATGAACTGGTGCAGGAACGGTTGCCATCCAAACAGACATTGACGGCAAGCGCCCGCATGCTTGGCATGAGAGTCATTGAACCGTTTAATTGTTATATCATTGCAGTGGATGCCTATCGGGGAAAACACAGGAGCGAATGGGTGCACAAACGGGATGAATATC
>CAZSRN010000198.1:1877-4600 GCA_964609115.1 uncultured Veillonellaceae bacterium
AGTTGATCGATTCTCTGGTCGATGAGCTGGCGGATGAGGCGTGCATCACGTGGGAAAGCAATGAGGGAGTGGGGGTTCTTTGGTTTGATACTCTTTCTCCCATGGACCGGAAAGAGGATCAAATCCAGCAGGCGGAGAGCTTGCGTTCTGCGATTGCCCGGGTGAGTCCTGAAGTGGAAGTATCCATAGGGATTGCCGAACGGGTAGCCACATTGACGGAAATCGGGGTACATTACCGGCAGGCTGTGGTCGCAGCCGGTACAGGCCGCCGAGTATGGCCGAAGGCAAAAATCTACCACTATCTGGACATTGGCGTTTTTCAGCTCCTACCGTATCTGCAGGATAAAAAACAGGTAGATGCCTATATTGAACGGATGTTGGGGCCCTTGCTGCGGTATGACAAAAAGAAGCGGGAAGAATATCTGGACACACTCGAAATCATCATTATCAGTGATAATTTAAAAGAAGCGGCGCAGCAACTCGCCATTCATTATAAATCGCTGATGTTTCGAAAACAGAGGCTGGAGGAAATTCTGGGAATCTCACTGGACGTATTTGCGACCCGGATGGCGGTAGCTACGGCTGTTCATTTAATGAAACTGCATGCAGAGAAACGCGAATAAAAACAAGTGGATGCAAACTCGCTTTTTATCCTTCGAGGATAAAAAGCGAGTTTTTTTTTAGGGTTATATTGGGAAACGTTCCGAATGTTCAAGAGATCACCGGGCTTATACAATAAAAGCAGAACCAAACAACAACGCAAACGCAACGCCGGATCATACTATCCGCAAGGCTGAATGTTCCGGCAGTGGGGAGGCGAATAATTTCGTGAGGTGCTGCGGGGATGAATGAAAAAAATTATGAAATTTGGCGGCACGAAGGAAGTCAAACCTGGAAGGTTTTTATCGACATGACGGACGAACTGCGAAGTACCCTGTTGAATACCGGTTGGAATCCTGTGACTCGATATAAGGAAGGGGATATTGATGGACAGGAGATTTGCCCCGAAGAGGTATTGCGACGGGTCAGCCGAAGAAATTTGAAATCTTGATACGCCCAAAGATACAAGGTGAGATACTCATAACAACTGTTTTATAAATAAAAAGGGTTCAAATAATAGAGAGGAAGTGAATGAAATGCGTGTAGGTATGAAAATAGGTTTGGGCTTTTTAGTGGTGATCGCGATTATGTTGGCGATGGGCGGTACGTCCTTCTATTCCGCAGGAAATATTGCAGAGCAGGTGGGTGGCGTGCAGCGCGCCACCCAACGGATGGAACTGGCAAGTGAAGTGGATCAGACATATACTCAAGGCGTATTGGCAGTGCGGGGATATATGGTATACGGAAAAGATAACTTTGCCAAACAATTCGGCGATAAAATGGACGAGGCCACAAAGAGCGCTACGGCATTGTTGCAGGTAGCCCGACCGGAAAAGAAGGCGGAGATCGAAAACTGATCGTCAATATTAAACAATATAAGGCTGAAGTGCAGACCAAATTACTTCCCGTTGTTCTGCAGGCGCACCAGACGAAAAATTCAGGCGCGGCGAATGCGGCAACAGCGGCAGCTACGTTGGAAGATCAGTTTACGCAGATTGCAACGACACTGGTGCCGGTCTCGGAAGCAATCAATAAAGCAACTTCAACGCAGGTTTCCGAGAATCGAAAGGTCATCGATGAGCGGTTGAACGAAGCAACGACCACTGTCGGGACGGTGAAGACCACGACCCTCGTTCTTAGCCTCGTTGCGTTGATCATCGTCATCGTCGTCAGCTTCTTCCTGACCCGGATGATTACCAAACCGCTGGTGACGGTCAGCGCCCGGCTGGATGAGATGGCGCAGGGACATTTCGACAGGGATATTGCCGAGGCCTATCTGAAACGACCGGATGAGTTCGGCGATATGGGCCGCTCCTTTGACCGGATGCTGAAGAGCATGAGGCAATTGATCGGGCAGGTATCCCAAAGTGCGGAACAACTGGCGGCTTCTTCGGAAGAACTGACCGCAAGCGCCGAGCAGTCGGCGCAGGCATCCAATCAGGTGGCGGAATCCGTGACCGAAATGGCGCATGGGTCGGAGAAACAGGTAGCGGCAGTAAATGACACTTCAGCCATTGTTGAAGAAATTTCCGCAACCATGGAGCAACTGGCCGCTACGGCGCAGGAAATGTCCGGCAAGGCAAACGCTACTTCCAAGGCTACGGTTGAGGGACAAAATGCCGTCGATCAGGCCATTGACCAAATGAAGAACATCGGGCAGGGCGCCCAGAAGGCGCAAGGCGCCGCAGGCGACCTGGAAGCCGGATCACGACAGATTGAAGTCATCGTTGGATTGATTTCCAGCATTGCGGGACAAACCAACCTGTTGGCGCTCAATGCCGCGATTGAAGCCGCCCGGGCAGGCGAACAGGGACGCGGGTTCGCGGTGGTGGCCGAGGAAGTCAGAAAACTGGCGGAACAATCGGAACAAGCTGCACGACAGATCAAGGAACTGATTGGAACGAACGACACGAATATCAAGAATGTCGTGGGAGTCATCAGCAATACCATAGAAGAGATTGACCAGGGAGTCAACCTGGTGGGCAAAGCGGGCGCAGGATTCGGCGAAATCCGCGCACTGGTGGAAACGGTAACGCAACAGGTCGGCGAGATTTCCAAGGCATTGGGCGAGATTGCGGTTGGCAGCCAACAGATTGTGGAATCCATGAAATCGGTGGAAACGG
>CAZSRN010000199.1:0-4586 GCA_964609115.1 uncultured Veillonellaceae bacterium
GGACATTGTGCTGGTTCGAACTCAAGTTGTCGGAGATCATCATTCAAAACGTCAGTTTACCTATTCAGGCGAGGTGCGCGGACGTTATGAAAGCCAGTTGGCGTTTCAGGTTGGAGGGAAACTGGTGAAACGCAATGTTGAACTGGGCAGCCGTGTAGCTTCGGGCGATGTACTGATGCAAATTGATCCGAAAGATATTCAACAAACAGTAAATAGCAGTTCGGCTCAGGTATATTCCGCCCAGGCTCAGTTGCGGTTGGCGGAAAGCAATTTGCAGCGGTATCGTCAGTTGTATGAGCAATCCGCGGTGAGCCGTGCACAATACGATCAATACACGGCTGCTTATGAAGCCGCGCTGGCAGCGAGCCGCCAAGCCTCGGCGCAATATTCGCAGGGATCGAACCAACTCGATTATAGTGTTCTGAGAGCTGCTGCGGCCGGCGTGATATCCGCAATCCATGTGGAATCGGGCCAAGTTGTATCCGCCGGACAATCGGTTTTGACTCTGGTACAGGATGGGGAACAAGAAATTGAAATCAATGTGCCGGAAAATCGAATGGAAGAGATACGTAAGACACAGCAAATCAAAATTTCCTTTTGGGCATTACCGGATGTAGTGTCGGATGGAAAAGTTCGCGAAATTTCTCCGATTGCCGATGCAACCACCCGCACCTATAAAGTGCGTATTAGCTTGTTGAACCCGCCGCCACAAGTTAAGCTGGGAATGACGGCATCCGTCAACGTATCCAGTGAAGCGCGGGAAAACAAAAATGGGTTGGAAATCCCTTTGTCGGCCTTATACCAGGCGGATGACTTGCCGGGGGTCTGGGTCGTGAACAAAGACATAGTTTCTTTAAATCCCGTAAAAGTGGGCGAATTCGGCAAAGGAAAAATTCAAGTTTTATCCGGCATTAACCCGGGGGACACCATCGTTACTGCAGGAGTTCATAAACTGCGCAACGGACAACAGGTTCGAATAGCAGGCGGTACAGTGCAATGAAAAACTTCAATATGACCGAATGGGCTCTGAAACATAAGGAACTGGTATATTTTTTCATTGTCATGGTATTTATTGGCGGAATTATATCCTATCAAAAGCTGGGGCGAATGGAAGACCCTGATTTTACGATTCGCCAGATGGTGGTCAGTGTTGCCTGGCCCGGAGCCAGCGCCAGACAAGTGGAAGAACAGGTCACGGATAAAATCGAAAAAAAGCTTCAGGATACTCCCGGATTGGATTATCTGCGAAGCTATTCCCGGGCCGGAGAAGCTATTATTTTTGTTACGCTCAAAGATGACACCGTAACCGAAAAGCAAATTCGCCCCACTTGGCTGGAAGTGCGAAACATGGTCAACGATATCAAAACCACTCTTCCATCGGGGGTTCAGGGTCCTTTTTTCAATGATCGCTTTGACGACGTTTTTGGTTGTGTCTACGCCTTGACCGGAGAGGGATACACCTATGAAGAATTGCGCGAGAATGCAGAAACGATTCGCCGCACGTTACTGGGAATCAATAATGTGAAAAAAGTAGAACTTGTCGGAGTGCAACCGGAAAAAGTCTATATTGAAATTGAAAGCAGTAAAATGGCGCAGTTGGGAATTGCTCCAGCCGGCATTACTAATGCGATTTATGCACAAAATGCCATGACGCCGTCGGGTATGCTGGAAACCCATTCTGACAATGTCTATTTGCGGGTCAGCGGCATTTTTGAAAACCTGGACGATCTTCGAAATTTACCCATTCGGGGCGACGGTCGGTCATTTCGTTTGGGCGATATCGCTAAATTGGAACGCAGCTATGAAGAGCCGGCGGAGCCGAAGATGTTTTTCAACGGGCAACCGGCGATTGGCATTGCACTATCGATGGATAAGGGCGGAAACATTCTGACGTTGGGCGAAAGCCTCGATGACGCAGTGCAGAAAATCAAGCACAACTTGCCGTTGGGTCTGGATATGAGCGTAGTGACCAATCAACCGGATATTGTAAAAGAGTCCATTGGAGAATTTACAAAATCATTGGCAGAAGCGGTGATCATCGTATTATTGGTCAGTTTGGTCAGTTTGGGTGTTCGTTCCGGCTTGGTGGTTGCTCTATGTATTCCCTTGGTTTTGGTGGCTGTTTTTGCCTGCATGCAAATAGGAGGGATCGATTTACATAAAGTATCTCTCGGCGCACTGATTATTTCTCTGGGATTATTGGTAGATGACGCGATTATTGCCATTGAAATGATGATTGTGAAGATGGAGCAGGGATGGAGCCGTTTTGACGCTGCGTGCCACGCATACAATGTTACGGCCTTTCCCATGCTGACGGGAACATTAATTACATGCGCCGGATTTATACCGATCGGTTTTTCAAAAGGAAGTGCTTCGGAATTTGCCGGCAGTATCTTTTCCGTGATTACGATTTCGCTGATCATCTCCTGGTTTGTTTCTGTTCTGGTTACGCCATTATTGGGATATAAAATGGTAAAACAACCGGCGGTGGAAGCTTCCGGACATCATGAGTTTTATGATACAAAATTTTACAGGATTTTTCGACTCGTTCTCTCCTGGTGTCTGACCCATCGTAAAAAGGTGCTGCTTGCAACAGCGGCCTGCTTTATCGGTTCTGTTTTTTTACTGGGCATGGTGAAGCAGGAATTTTTTCCAGCCTCTATTCGCCCTGAGCTGGTGGTGGAATTGCGTATGCCGGAAGGTTCATCCCTAAAGGCAACCGAGTCGGTTGCCGAGCGATTGGCAAAGCATTACGCGAACGATCCCAATATCACGAACTATTCCTATTATGTTGGGCAAGGCGCACCTCGATTTGTTCTTACATTTGAACCTACTTTACCTGATAAAGCGTTTGCTCAGTTTATTGTTGTGGCGAAAGACTTAAAAGCCCGCAACGAATTGCAGCAAAAAACTCAAGCGTTGCTATCTGCGGAATTTCCTGAAGTTCAGGGTAATGTCCGCGTTATTCAAACGGGTCCGTCTAATTCTTATCCGGTAATGCTGCGGATCAGCGGACCCAATCATGAGCAAGTTCGTCAAATCGCCGGACAGGTGAGAGATCGCATGGCTGCCAACCCGCACTTGGACAACATTAACCAAAACTGGAATGAAAAAAGCAAAGTGATGCATTTGCGCGTCAACCAGGATAAAGCGAGAATGCTGGGAGTGGATAGCTCCACATTGGCCGGTAATTTGCAAGCCATGATTTCAGGTACCACGGTTGCTGAGTTTCGGGAAAGGGACAAGACTGTGGGAATTGTATTTCGGGTTGATTCCCAATACAGACAGGATCTTTCGCAAGTAAAAAATCTGAATGTCCATATTGGCAATGGTAAGTATGTACCCTTGGACCAAATTGCCCAAATCAGTTTCGAAGCGGAAGAGGGCCTGATTTGGCGGCGCGACCTGAAACCGACCATTACCGTACAGGCCAATACCGTACCGGGAATCTTGGGAAACAGCGCCACTTTGGAGTTATATGAAAATCTGAGAGATCTTCGGGATTCATTGCCGCCCGGGTATGCCATAGAACTCGACGGCTCGACGGAAATGAGCGAAAACGCAACCCAATGGCTGATGCAGCCGGTGCCGGTCATGATGATTGTTATTCTTGTTCTGCTGATGTTTCAGTTGGAAAGCGTGTCCAAAACAATTCTGGTATTGCTGACAGCACCTCTTGGCGTAATTGGCGCCAGTCTGGGATTACTGGTCACAGGAAAGCCGATGGGATTTGTCGTCCAACTGGGACTATTGGCTTTGGCAGGGATTATCATGCGAAACTCCGTGATTTTGATCGACCAGATCGAGCAACATATACAGGCCGGTGAAAATCAATGGGAAGCGATTATTGGCGCGGCAGTAACTCGTTTTCGCCCCATTATGCTGACTGCGGCAGCGGCAATATTGGCGATGATCCCATTAATCTCCAGTGTATTCTGGGGTCCGATGGCGGTAGCGATCGCAGGCGGTTTGTTTGGTGCAACCTTGCTGACATTATTGGTATTGCCGACGATGTATGCAGCCTGGTATAAAGTTCAGCCGGAAATTGCCGCACAGGGCGCAAAGCCGCAGGACTAAACCCTTGGAATCCATGATACTCGCTTCCTTGTCAAAAAGTTGAACTCAAAACGTTGGCGCAATAAAAGGAGCGAATTTCCAATGTATATCATTGTTTCCTTTAACCAGCTGGAAGAAGCATTGCGCTCCGATGTGCAAGAAATGCTTGTCGTTGGAAGAATTGCAGCGCAAGTTCACAAGGCATTTGAAGAAAAACACTCCATACAAGAATGGAAAACACTTCAAAAAAATGTCATTGCCACTTTACGGAATCAATACAGCATTGTGAACTATCAGGGGAATCAAAAAGACGCCTGTTTGATCTTACAGCGGCATTGAGATAAAATTCTAAGCAATGACTAAGTGAAAGGATTGATTAAAATTCGTCGACTACAAAAAAGCTGTCCCATTCATTTTCTGAGCAGTGTTTTCATTACGAGCGCAGTCATTTTGTTTTCGGTGGTTCCTGCTTATTCCGCACCGGCGGCATCTGCGCCGACGGAATTGACCCTGGAGCAGGCGGTAAATAT
>CAZSRN010000200.1:0-4578 GCA_964609115.1 uncultured Veillonellaceae bacterium
CCGGCGAAATCCTGTTCCAGGGAAAATCGCTAAAAGGAACGCCGGTTTATGAGGTGGTTCGGCAAGGGATATCTTTGGTTCCGGAAGGGCGCAGTATTCTTGCACGAATGACAGTGCTCGAAAACTTGGAGATGGGCGCTTATCAACGTACAGATCGAGAAATTACCCAAGATATCCAGAAGGTTTTTGAGCGTTTTCCCATCCTGGAGGAACGAAAATCGCAATTTGGCGGAACATTATCCGGCGGCCAGCAGCAAATGTTGGCTATTGGCCGGGCGCTGATGTCACGACCCAAACTATTGCTGCTGGATGAACCCTCCATGGGGTTGGCGCCATTGGTTGTGGCCGATATTTTTCGTGTGATTCAAGAAATCAGTCAAACCGGCACGACAATCCTTTTGGTGGAGCAGAATGTTCGGCAGGCCCTAAAAATCGCTGATTATGCGTATGTCATGGAAACGGGAAAAGTGGTTCTTCACGGCAAAGCCTCAGAAATCATCCACGATCCACGGGTAATGGAAGCGTACTTGGGAGAGAAAAAGGCCGGATAATTTTAAACTAAAAAATAAAAGCTGTTTGCGTCTGATGATATGCAAACAGCTTTTATTTTTTAGTTTTTTGTTAACTGTGCAGGAAGGCGAAAAGTTATCACGAAATACCAAAACATAGAAAAAGATTCAATACTTTCACAGCACTGTATTGCGGTGCTTTAACATAGATATATCGGGATTTTTAAAATAGGAGGGGGTTTTGAGATGAAACGGCTTACAATTTTATTTCTTGTTCTTACATTTGTTTTTTGCACAAGTGTAGTCCAAGCCGAAAAGGGAGAACCCAAACCTGCCGAGTTGTTACCCAACTATGAATATACGTTGATTGGTTCTTTTGAAGTAAAAGGACGTCAAGGAATTACAACCGATGGAGAATATTATTATGTTAGTGGCAGCAAAGCTCTATATAAATATGACAAAACGGGAAAACTGCTCTTAGCGAACGAGAACCCGTTTGAAGGGTATGCTATTGCTGCCAATCACATTGGAGATATTGATGTATTCAACGGAGAAATTTTTGTGAGTGCGGAATACTTCATGGATGGTGTAGGCAAGAATATCCAGATCGCCATCCATGATGCAGATACGTTAAAGCTAAAGAGAACTTTTAAATTTGAACCGTCGAGCGGGCAGGAAGAAGTCTCCGGGATTACGGTAGATAAGGACAAGAGAACTGTCTGGATGTGTTCCTGGGTAGGAGAGGAAAGCGGAAGATATCTTTATGAATATAGTCTGGATACGGGAGCTTATCTGCGAAAAATCCACCTACAGCCAGTTCCACAGTGGGTTCAGGGTGTTTTTTACTGGAAAGGTGCATTGTATCTGACTGCAGATGACGGAACGGCTGATCTGGAGGAACCGGATCATCTTTATCGAGTCAACGTCACAGATAAGTCTTATGCAAACGTAGTGTTGGAAAAAACTTTCGCACAAGTGAAAAGGCAGGGCGAAATCGAGGGGCTGAATGTTGATCCAGCTACAAATGAAATGTTGGTACTCTTCAATCGCGGATCTCGTATTGTGCTTGGGATGGTTAAAGGTTTTTATCCAGGATATACTCGGGAGATTTCCGAAGTATATCGCTATAAAATGACACCTGTTAAAAAATAATTTACATTATCGTTAATAGAAGAAGAGAAGTTTATGGAATTAAATTCATAAACTTCTCTTCTTCTATTTTCCCAAGCTGCAAGAAATACCGCAGTTTGCAGGAAATAGGCTTGGAAAGAGCGAAAATCAAGAGAAAGATTAATGAAAGTAGTTGACGTGTTGACTCAAATAGCCGAAGTTTGTATTAATGTGCAGGCCAGTAATCTGCGGCATCCATTTTCATATTTGATCCCGCAGGATTATGCTTATCTGGACGCCGGTTGGCGGGTAGTTGTTCCTTTCGGTTCTTCGGATGCGGAAGGTTTTGTGTTGGAAATTCGCGAGGCGAGCGCCTGCGAAGATCTGTCATCCTTGAAATCAATTTGCGACGCGCCCGATGATGAGCCTTGGTTTGACGCTGAAATGCTGGCCACCGCCCGTTGGATGAGTGAATACTATGTCTGTGCGCTGGGAGAAGCTCTACGCCTTTTTATTCCCGGCAAATCCGGCATACGTTCCGAAAAATATTACCAGCTTTCAAAAGAGGTTGCACCGGTTGAAAATGCGAGCGCAATCTATAATTTTATAAAAAACAAAGGTTGTGTTGGTTTTCAGCGGCTGCGGGCAGAATTTGGCGCTGCTGTTAAGAGCGAATTAACGGCATTGGCTCAAAACGGGGTCATTACCGCCTGCCGACAGACACGACAACGTGTTACGGAAAAATGGCTTCGAATGATATGTCTTTCCCAAAGCGCGGAAGAGACCAAAGAAATTTTGGCGGCATGGAAGGGGAAACCGGCGCAAAGGCGCTTATTGGAACGACTGATGACTGAAGGACGCCTGCCCGTGACAAAAGAAGCCGATGGAATCCCTTGGGACGGCGTAACCAAATCACTGCTTGCAACAGGGTGGGTGCATGAAGAAAAGGTTCGGGTTCAGCGGGATAGTTACATGAATATGGCGGGCAGCGGTTCTACCTTTACGGCAACTCCGGATCAGCAAAAAGCTTTGGATCGAATTTTACCGGCCCTTCATGAAAAGCGCCGCCATACGTTCCTGCTGTATGGTGTAACCGGCAGCGGAAAAACGGAAGTATATCTTCAGGCAACGGCGGAAGCGTTGTCGCTGGGCCGTCAGGTTCTTGTATTAATCCCGGAAATTGCCCAGACCAGTCAGTTGCTTCGACGTTTTAAGGCGCGTTTTGGACAGGATGTTGCGGTGGTTCATAGCCGGCTTTCTGTCAGCGAGCGCCGGGACGTATGGGATTTGTTCCGCAATTGTGAGCTTCATATCGTAATCGGAACGCGTTCCGCGCTTTTTTTACCGGGTGCAAATCTAGGTCTGATTATCATGGATGAGGAACACGAGTTTACATACAAACAGGAAGAATCTCCCCGTTATCATGTGCGGGATACTGTTTTGAAGAGAGCCGAGCGTTTGGGCGCAACCGTTATACTCGGCAGCGCGACTCCGGCGCTGGAATCGTATCACGCAGCCATGACGGGGAGCTATACATTGCTGGAAATGGCGTCACGCGTAGATGGTTCTACACTGCCGACGGTAGAAGTTGTAGATATGCGGGAACAGTTAAAGGCAGGACGAAAAAGCGTGATCTCCGAGCCGTTGGCGCAATTATTGGAAGAAACCCGGGAAAAAGGGGAGCAATCGATTTTGCTCCTGAACAGGCGAGGGCACTCGACCTTCGTTATGTGCCGCGAATGCGGTTACGTGATGCGATGCTCCCATTGCAGCGTGCCGCTGGTATTTCATATGCAGGGAGGAAAGCTGTGCTGCCACTATTGCGATTCTTTTCACGCGGTCCCGACCTCTTGCCCTTCCTGCCACAGTAAATACATTCGCTATTTTGGCGCAGGAACCCAACGACTTGAGGAGGAACTTGTCAATCTCCTGCCGGATATTCGCTTGACCCGGATGGATCATGATACAACCGGGGGAAAAGCCGGCCATGATAAAATGCTGGATACGTTTCGTGCAGGCAAATCGGATATTTTGCTCGGTACCCAGATGGTTGCCAAGGGGCATGATATCGAAAACGTGACGGCTGTTGGAATTCTGGCGGCGGATTCCTCCCTGAACCTACCTGATTTCCGTTCGGCTGAACGCTCTTTTGCTTTGGTTATGCAAGCTGCGGGGCGGGCTGGACGCGGCGCAAAGCCCGGCAGAGTCGTAGTTCAGACGTATCATCCCGATCATTACGCATTACAGGCCGGTGCGGCGCAAAATTATGACGACTTTTATCAACAGGAGATTGTTTTTCGTGAGCAGCTGCAATATCCACCATTCACTCATCTTTTGAAATTGACGACAACCGGAAAAGATGAAGCGCAAACCATGAAATCCGCGGTGGAAATGGTTGCCTTACTCCAGGACCCACTACAATCATTGTCGGATCCAGTCGAAATAATGGGCCCTTATGTGGCTCCGGTCGCCAAAATCGGTGACGTATTTCGCGTGCACACTTTGTTGCGGGGGAAAGAGTTGTCCGGAGTCAAAAACGTTCTGATTGAGGCTGGCATTGCCGGAGCACGCAATATTATCATCGATGTAGATCCTCTCGGAATGCTGTAGGTCGCTTTTTCATGGTTTTTTAATACTACGTGTGATAAAATTTAATGTGAAAAATTGTTTGTCAGGAGGCCCGTTCATGTCAGTCCTGGAAATACGCAAAGCTGGAGATCCTGTTTTAAAAGAAATCGCAAAGCCGGTAGTCAAGATAACCAAACAGATACGGACTTTGCTCGACAATATGGCGCAGACAATGGAAGATGCCAATGGCGCGGGACTTGCCGCACCACAGGTTGGTGTATCCCTGCGGGTTGTTGTTATTGACGTGGGGGATGGCCTTGTTGAACTCATCAATCCGGAAATCGTTGCCTCGGAAGGCAGCGAGACTTCTACGGAAGGGTGTCTGAGCTTC
>CAZSRN010000201.1:0-4541 GCA_964609115.1 uncultured Veillonellaceae bacterium
CTGGCGTTCCAGGCGGTCACGATAGGATCCAGTCGTTTGCACAGGGCGGAAACGGCAGACTTGGAGAATTCGGCACAAGAAGCGGCCCTGGGCATCCTGAAGGGAGTCGCGGCCAATGAACGTATCATCATTCTGATGGAGTACGACCTGAATAGCGCGAAATACGGTTTTCTGCCGGAATATGGCGAACAGATGGACGCTCATGTTCTGAATGTGACGCGGCAACGGCGCAGCGGGAACTTTAAGGCGGTTTAGCGTTACTCTGGAGTTTAGTCGAAAATGCTAGAACGAGCGGAGATCCTACAGGATCTCCGCTCGTTTTAGCATTTTACCAGCGCATTACGACCGCTCCCCAGGTCAGGCCTGCGCCAAAACCGGCCAGCACGACGAGGTCGCCCGGCTTGATCCGGCCCGTTTCCCGCGCTTCATGGAGGGCCAGGGGGATGGATGCGGCGGCTACGTTACCGTAATGGTCCAGGTTCATCATGATTTTTTCCGGGGCGAGACCCAGCCGGCGCGCCACGGCTTCGATAATATGGCTGTTTGCCTGATGGGGGACGAAGAGGTCTACATCTTCAATGGAAAGACCGGCTGCCGCCAATACCTGCTCTGTGATGGCCGGAACTTTGCGCATGGCAAAAATGAAGACTTCCTGCCCATTCATTTTGGCCAGATGCAGCTTTTCGTCGATTGCCTGGTGGGTTATCGGCATCTGGCTGCCGCCCGCGAGTATGGTGAGGACGTCCCTGCCGCTGCCGTCAGCGCCCAGATTCCAGGCCAGGATACCGGTTTCTGGTCCGGTCGGCTTGAGCACAGCTGCGCCGGCTCCGTCGCCGAACAGGATGCAGGTCTGTTCATCCGACCAGTCCGCAAAGGGAGAGAGAACTTCAGCCCCGACGACCAGCACGTTTTGGCAGGCGCCGGTGGCGATGAACTGGCTGCCGACCGTCAGGGCGTAGACAAAGCCCGAGCAGGCGGCATTCAGATCAAAGGCCCCAGCATTGACGAGGCCGAGACGATCCTGGATGATGCAGGCGGTGGACGGGACAAGCCTGTCCGGAGTTTCGGTTGCGACGATGAGCAGGTTAACGTCGCCGGGGGATATGCCTGCATCATCCATCGCACGCTGCGCGGCTGCCGCACCCAGGTCGGAAGTCGACAGTCCGTTGGCAATATGCCTCTCGTGTATATTGACGCGAGAGGTAATCCATTCTTCGCTTACTGCGAGCCGGTCGGCCAGTTCAGCGCTCGTCAGGACAGTCTCCGGCACATAGATGCCAAGACCGGCAATCCGGGCGTGGATTGTGTCGCCGGCAACTATTGGTCCCATGTTGCTTATTTGCCCAGTTTTTTGTCGATGTATTCCACCGCTGCCGCGATGTCAGCCATGTTTTTTACTTCCTGGAAGTCGACGGTGATCCCGAATGCTTCTTCAGCCAAGACCAGCATTTCGGTCTGATCCTGGGAATCAAAGGAGAGGTCCTGCAAAAAACGGGCCCCGGGAGTCAGATCGGCGGCTGTAATGTTCTTTTTTTTCATTTTCAGGATTACTTCACGCAGTTTTTCAATTGTCGACATTTAGTTATTCCTCCCTGTTTTTTATATGGCTACAGGCTGAAGCATGACGCTTCAGATTCCTGTTCCAGCCGACATCGCAGCACGTTCCGCCTGAATCCAGGCGAGGATCTCTTTTGCGGCGGCGGAATACAGTTTGATGTGTTCGTATTCCGTCTCCTGCCCCAGCACCTGCTGCATCAATAGCCCATCCGAGCCGAACCAACGAGGCGCAAGCCCGCCGAAGAAAAAACCGTGGGATTTCAGCACCTGCACAGCGGCGTCAAGCTGCGGGCAGGCCATGTTCAGGATGATTTGCAGACTAACCACGCCGCGCCGCTTTGCTTCGGCCAGTACGCCGGCGGCAAAGTCCGGCCAGTCGGCGCCGATGGAGTGAACGAAGAACTTCCAGGTTTGCACCGATGCATAGTATCGCTCATCGCGCCGGGTAGTTCCGGTCGTAGGCAACGTTGCCGCATCGCGCAACACGATCCGGGGCTGCAGCGACTGCAGCAGTTTCTCCAGAATCGGCGCGTAGATCGCCGGAATATAAATCGGGCTGTCCGGAGCGTTGTTTTCCAAAAAACCCAGTACGCAGGAAACCCGTGCGCTGCCGGTGCGGTTGCCGATAAAGCTGGGACCGTCAAGCTGATCGAGCTCGAGCGCGACATCGGATGCGCCTGATTTGATGTTGCCCACCTGGGTGAAGTAATGGCAACATACCGCCTCGCCCAATAGGCCATCGCTCGTCTCCCCGGCAGACAGAGCGCCATTGAAATAGGCCGCAAACAACAAGCTGGACACGTCGGTCTGCTTGTAGTCAGGAACGACCACGAGGTTGCCGGCTTCCCACAAATTTTGGTTGGGAGCGTTTTTGAACATCGATACATAGCCTGCGGCGCGATTTTCTCCATCTAATGCCAAGGCAGCCGCCAATCGCCCCTGGGAAATTTCCTGGAGCAGGGCGTCCGGCTGATACACGTATGCCACGGGAAAAGAATCGCCGTATGCTGTCCGGAACACGTCGCCGACCAGAGCGGCGTTGCCGCGGTCTACAGGAACAAGGCTAAATACAGCGTCGGACACCAAGATTCCCCTCCTCTTATTGGGCCGGATCTTTCCACCGCAATACGACGGAGCCCCAGGTCAGGCCGGCGCCGAAAGCGGTCAGGACCACGACATCGCCATTTTTGACGCGTCCGGACTCCACTGCCTCGCAAAGGGCCACAGGCACTGAAGCAGCAGACATATTCCCGTAACGGTCGAGGTTGAGCATGAATTTTTCCATGGGCAAGTCCAATCGTCGGGCGGCTGCTTCAATAATATGCCGGTTTGCCTGGTGGGGAATGATCAACGAAACGTCTTCCATGCCGAGTCGGGCCGCCGCCAAGGCTTGCAGGGTAGCTTTCGGCAGAATCTTCACTGCGAAGCGGAAGACTTCCATGCCATTCATTTTCAGTTTGTTCAGTTTTTCGGCCAGGGTCTGCGGCGTATTCGGCAACCGCGTTCCGCCCGCCGGCATGAGCAAGTGCTTGCCGCCGGAGCCGTCAGCGCCCAATTTGGCGGAAAGCAGGCCGTAGCCGGGCGTTGTGGACTGCAAAACCACGGCTCCTGCTCCATCGCCAAACAGGATACAAGTTTCCGGGTCGTCCCAGTCGACGATTCGGGAAATGACTTCGGCGCCAATGACCAGCACGGTTTGATAAACGCCGCCGGCAATAAACTGACTGCCGACCGACAGCGCATAGATGAATCCGGTGCAGCCGGCGGTTATATCAAAAGCGGCGGCATTTTTGAGCTGGAGCAGCTCCTGAATGATGCAGGATGTGGAAGGAAATTGCATATCCGCGGTGCCAGTGGCCACGATGACCAGATCGATCTCATCGGCGGTAACGCCGGCATTTTCCATCGCTTTGCGGGCTGCGGCGGCGCCAAGGTCCGACGGTGCCTGGTCGTCTGCGGCGATGCGGCGTTCCCTGATGCCGGTCCGGGTAAAAATCCAATCGTCGGCAAGGTCAACCTTGTCCGACAACATCGCGTTAGTCAGTATTTTTTCCGGCAGGTAGTAGCCGATGCCGGTAATGCCAACACCGGGTCTTTCATGCTGGCTGATGCGAATCACATCCCCTGTCAGGCATAGATTTGTTTGCCAATATATTTTCGCTAAATTTTGGCAAAACCCTTCTTCATTGACTTAACTGGTGCGATTGAATTGTTAGCGTTTTGAGATTCGATTTCTGTATCATGACCACATGGAACTTTAGTTCAACATATATTGCTTTGTTGCGAAGCGAATATCAAACACCTGGCGGTACTTTATCTTCCATTAGGCTGCGCAGATTTATAATGTCCCCGTCGACAACAAAGGTTCCATCCCCGTTAGCATGGAATGTCCGGCGCTCTTTTCGTTTCCGATCGATCCAAGCGCGAACTCCATCCAATACGAAAATACCATAGGGTTCCAGATAGTCAGTTACGCGGCACTCCACGCATGCAAGGCACTCAGCAATCAGCGGAGCTTTTACCTCCGCCGCTGCTAATGCCGTCAGATTAAATTTCTGAAACTTGTCCGTTTCCACGCCGGAACAGTCGCCGATGCCGACTACTGTTTCCGCAAGGTCAATCGTCGGAATTGCAAGCACGCATTCCTTGGTCTCTCTTAGCGCCTGGAAGGAATAATTCCACGGACCGGTTGTCAGCGCAATCTGCGGGGAAAAATCCAGTACCATGTGCCAGGAAATAGTCATGATATTATTACGTCCTTTGTTGTTGGTAACTACTAAAATAACCGGCCCCGGCTCAATCAGCATAAACGCTTTGGCAATTGGCAACTCCTTCATCGGCATATCATTCACCGCCTTCCTTTTCCTTTGTTTTATTTCGTATCGGTTGTTTTGCAATAGAGGGATCGTTTTGTATAAAGAAAAGGAAACCATATACTGGTTCCCCATCTCACTACTACCAATATTAATAATTGACATGACTCT
>CAZSRN010000202.1:0-4430 GCA_964609115.1 uncultured Veillonellaceae bacterium
TATGCCATTCTGGTCTATATTGACGATGAGGAAGATCTTGACGACGAGGATGAGGGTTGCGGTTGCGGCGATGAGTCCTGCGGTTGCGATGATGAGTGCGAAGTGGAAATAGCACGAATTGAAATCCTAGCGAACGGAGAACAAACATTTATCTTCATTGACCCTGAAGATCCGGAATATGATAAAGTGTGCGAGGCTTACGAAAAGCTGATGGATTCCGAACCTTATGAAGCCTAACCGGCTTCTTTTTTTCTTTGGACCGGGTTCCACCAAAGGTTCGGGAAATCGTCAAGTATTTAGTATTTTATCAATGGCAGGAATTCTATTGCTCATAGCCGGAATGGCTGTGGGTTTATTTTGGTATACCAACAGGCTCGATTCCGTCGAACCCGGAAATGCCAAAAGTGTTGTGGTCAAAGTTCGACCCGGGATGACAACCGGTGATATTGCTGATATTTTGAACGAACGAAATTTGATCCGTGACAAAAATGCATTTTTGCTTGCAGCCAAGCGGGCGGGGTTGGATAAATCGCTGCAAGCGGGCGAATATGCATTATCCCGCAATATGGATGTTCGCCAAATGATCGAAATCATGGCAAAAGGAAAAACGATATATTCTCAATTTACAGTACCTGAAGGCTATACGGTAGAACAGATTGCAATCATGCTGGAGGAAAAGGGACTGGCGCGTAAAGACCGCTTTTTGGCGCTGGCGCAAAATTATGCACCTTTTGATAAGGAGTCTTCCAGGCCGAATGTCAAATACAGAGCTGAAGGATTTTTGTTTCCAGAGACATATCGAATTAACCAAGGGGCCGGCGAAGAAGAAATTTTGCAAATGATGGCCGGGGAATTCTTGCGCCAATTTACTCCGGAATTACAGGAAAAGGCTCGCGCATCAGGTTTAGCCGCTTATGAAGTGATCGTACTTGCTTCGCTGATTGAACGCGAAGTTCAACTGGCAAAGGAACGCCCGATAGTCGCCCGGGTCTTTTTGAACCGGATTCAGTTGGGTATGCCCTTGCAATCCTGTGCGACGATTCAGTACATATTGGGCTATCCCAAAGAAGAATTGACGATCGCTGATACTCAGTTGCCTTCTCCTTATAACACTTACCTTCATCCGGGACTTCCTCCCGGACCGGTAGCCAGCCCGGGGCTTTCTTCCATTCGGGCGGCATTGAATCCTTCCGAGGGAGATTGGCTTTATTTTGTTGTAGATGGAAAAACCGGCGGACATCGATTTAGCCGTACGCTGGCGGAACATGAGGCCGCTATCGGGCAAATCGGAAAGTGAGGAATTCAATGAATTTGCCTGAATTGTTGGCGCCGGCAGGCGATATGGAACGTTTGAAAATTGCCTTGGCGTATGGAGCGGATGCCGTCTATCTGGGCGGCAAAAATTTTGGGTTACGGGCATTTTCCGAAAATTTTTCCGCAGGGGAAATGGCTGCAGCTTGCCGCTATGCTCATGATCTTCAAAGAAAAGTATATGTGACCGTCAATATGTTTCCCCATAATGCGGATATGGAGGAATTGCCCGGTTATCTGGAGTTGCTTGGCGAAGTGGGATGCGACGCTCTGCTGATTGCTGATCCGGGCGTTTTTCGCATGGCGCGGAAAATGTTGCCGGACATGCCGATTCATCTTAGTACGCAGGCCAATACGACGAATTGGCAGTCGGCGATGTTTTGGCAGGAACAGGGGATTCGCCGGATTGTTCTTGCAAGGGAACTTTCTCTGCGCGAAATTCGTGAGATTCGTGAAAAAGTATCGTTGGAACTGGAATGTTTTGTTCATGGGGCTATGTGCGTTTCGTATTCGGGAAGATGTCTGATGAGCGCATATATGACCGGACGGGAGGCAAATCGTGGCGAATGCGCTCAGCCTTGTCGCTGGCGTTATGCGCTGGTGGAAGAGAAGCGTCCGGGAGAATTTTTCCCTGTCGAAGAAGATGAACGTGGCACGTACATCCTGAATTCCCGGGATTTTTGTCTGATTGATCATTTGCCGGAGTTGGCCGCAGCGGGGGTTCAAAGTTTCAAAATCGAAGGGCGGATGAAAAGCGTTCATTATCTGGCTACCGTCGTCAGAGTGTATCGAGCGGCCCTTGAATTGCTGCGCGACGGTTCGATGGAATACAAGGTATCCGACTCATGGCGGCAAGAGCTGAACAAGGCGGCCAGTCGAGGATATACGACCGGATTTTTTTCGGGAACGCTTGCGGATAATATGCAGGAGTATGATACGGTTCGGGTGTTGCCGGAGTGGGAATATGCAGGATTGGTCAAGGAATGGAAGCAGGATATGGCCTTGGTGGAACAACGCAATCATATGCAATGCGGGGATGAAATTGAAATTTTGCGACCTACAGGCGCCATATACCGGCAGAAACTGGACTACATGACGGATTTTGCAGGAAATCCGCTGGAATGCGCGCCGCATCCGCAGCAAATGATATGGATGCGCTTGACTGAACCCGTTTCCGAGTATTCGATGATTCGCCGTCGTCGGCGAACATAAGGAATTTTCTGAAGGCGGAAGGTCTTGTGAGTAGCCAAGTAATGGGTTCTTGTGATAAAATTATAAAATCAGTAACGCTATGAACAAGGGAATGAGTACAATCAAAAAAAGAGTATTGGTGATTCACGGCCCGAACCTGAATTTGCTGGGACGGCGGGAACCTGATATTTACGGTTCTCTGACGCTGGACGCACTAAACGGCATGTTGAGTCGAAAAGCCGAAGAACTGGACGTAAAAATTGACTTTTTGCAGACCAATCATGAAGGCGTTATGGTGGATACCATTCAGTCGGCTGAAGGGCTTTTTGACTGCATTATTATCAATCCGGCTGCATTGACGCATTACAGCATAGCCGTTCGTGATGCTCTGGCAGCAATCACGACGCCGGCTATTGAAGTTCACTTATCCAACATATATCAACGGGAAGAGTTCCGGCATCATTCGGTGACAGCGCCGGTAACTGTCGGACAGATTGCCGGATTTGGCGGTCAGGGTTATATTCTGGCTCTTCAGGCCGCTATAGGGATCATGGAAAAACAGGAGCGCAAAATAGATTGATATCACGATATGAAAAATTGTCGTTGTGGATGAAGAAACAGGGATTGGATGCAATCCTAATTTCCAACCCGACGAATATTCGGTATTTCAGCGGATTTGCCGGAACAGCAGGAATTATTGTTGCAACGGCTACAGAACGAAAACTGTTTGTTGATTTTCGTTATCTTGAGCAGGCTACGCAAATGGCTCCGGATTTTGAACCGGTGCAAAGTTCCGGCCAACCTTTGAGCGCAGCGGTCGATTTTTTGCACCAGATGGAATTTTTAAAGATCGGTTTTGAAAATGAAGGGATGACGGTTGCCGAGTTTAGTCGACTGACGGAAAAAATTTTCGCGGAGCATTGGCAACCGATTCAGTTGGATGAGTTTAGGGTTGTAAAGTCCGCGACAGAGATGGAGAAAATTGCATTTTCGGCAGGCATTGCCGATTCTGCGCTGGACAAATTACTTCCGTTCATTCGGCCTGGAGTCACGGAGCAGGCGTTGGCAGCGACACTGGAATATGAGATGAGAAAACTGGGTTCTGAGCAGCCCTCTTTTGAGACAATTCTGGCGAGCGGGCCACGCGCTGCGCTTCCGCACGGAACAGCTTCGAAGCGGGTTGTTGAAACAGGTGATTTTGTAGTGATTGACTTTGGCGCCGTGTGGGAAGGATACCACTCGGATATCACCCGTACTTTTTGCGTCGGCAAGGCTTCCCTCCGTCAGCGTCAAATCTATGAAACCGTATTAACCGCAAATTTGGCGGGATTGTCCGCAATTCGTCCAGGGGTTTTGTGTCGGGAAGTTGACCGAGTAGCCCGGGATATTATCGCGGCGGCTGGTTTTGGACTTAATTTTGGTCATGGACTGGGTCACGGCGTTGGGCTTGAAATTCACGAAAGCCCCCGTTTGTCAAAAACAGCTGATGAAACTCGGTTGGAACCCGGTATGGTGGTTACAGTGGAGCCTGGTATTTATCTTCCGGGTTGGGGTGGAGTTCGTATTGAGGATTTGGTTGTAGTGACAGAGGCTGGATGCAGGATTCTCAGCCAGACCCGCAAGGAACTGCTGGAATTGTGCTGAAGTTTTACAGCGCACAGGGAGCAAAGTTTTCATTTGAATGAAGGGGTGGAGTACAGATGATTTCAAGTAATGAATTTCGAAATGGCGTAACGGTGGAAATGGACGGGGACGCCTGGCAGGTGGTTGAATTCCAGCATGTCAAACCTGGGAAAGGCGCTGCTTTCGTGCGGGCCAAAATGAAGAATATCAGAACGGGAGCCGTTGTGGAAAGGACTTTCAACGCAGGTGAAAAATTGGCCAGAGCTCATCTTGACAATCGACAGATGCAGTTCTTATATGAGGAT
>CAZSRN010000203.1:0-4376 GCA_964609115.1 uncultured Veillonellaceae bacterium
ATATTTACCGCCTGCTCCAGGGTCAATTCCGTCGGCGCAGATGCCGCCGGTGCGGCAAAAGCCACAGAAATTTGCAAAAGCAATCCCATTGTCAGACAAGCTGCTACCTTCCGCAGCTTTTTTTTCGTGTTCATCCAAAATCCTCCCTTTACATACCACAAAGCAATTTTCACGCGGCCTTTCCGAAATCGCCGAGTTTAATCAGCGCTTCCTTTAAAGACCGCCTTTTTCGAATCACCAATATTCTACATCATAGCAGTACATTATCACAGATTAATAACAAATTTGTGAACAAACTGTGACAATTCTATGCCAGTTTTTTGCGGAATTTCAGCACACTAATCGTCAACACAATAGAAGTAAAAATCAGCAAAGCACTGACTTGAGGCCATAGAGCCGTAATCCCAACACCCTTTAATACAATCCCTCGCATGATTTGCAAATAAAAGGTTAATGGTAAAATCCGACCCAGTTGAAAGAAAAACTCAGGCATTGCTTCGCGAGGAAACATAAACCCCGACAGTAAAATACTAGGCATAAAAATAAAAAAGGAAAGTTGCATGGCCTGCATTTGCGTCTTGGAAAAGTTTGAAATCAGTATGCCCAGCGATAATGATGCCACAATAAACAAAATGGTATAAACAAAAAGCTCAATCAAACTGCCCCGAATCGGCAAATCAAACACCAGCACCCCTGCCAGCATGGCAACCGTCGCCTGTACCAGCCCTACAAAAACATAAGGAATGATTTTCCCCAGCATCAATTCGTAGGACTTCATAGGTGTCACAATCAGTTGTTCCAACGTTCCATGCTCTCGTTCCCGAACGATTGCCATCCCTGTAATCATTACCATTGTCATTGTAAGTACCATGCCCATGATAGCCGGCACCATATAGAAAGCAGTCACAAAGTCAGGGTTGTACCAAGGCCGAATCCGAATGTCATAGGGCAATCCCGTCACCCGTCCCGTCATATTCTCCAGCTTTCGAATCGTAATTGCCTGTGATCTTAGCTGGCCAATGGTCATGGCAGTGCTGATGGCTGACGATGCCGCCATGGAATCCGAAGCATCTACAATAACTTGTACACTCGCCGTCCGTCCGCTTCGAACGTGTTCTGCAAAATCAGGCGGAAAGACAATACCTACCTTCGCATCTCCCTGATCAATCCGGCCATTGGCTTCCTTAAAATTACCGGCAATATAGTTGATGTCAAAATAGCCGCTGGCCGAAAACGACTCCAGCAGTTCCCGGCTTTCCGGGCTGTGGGACTGGTCGAACACCACTGTAGGCAAATGTTTTACATCGGTATTGATGGCAAAGCCGAATAACAACAATTGAATAATGGGAAGGCCGATCATCATGCCAAAAGTCAGCCGATCCCGGCGCATCTGAATGAACTCCTTCATCAGCAAAGCCCGCAAACGGATCATGCTGCCACCTCCCGCCGTTTTTCCTTCACGTAGTGTACAAATACGTCTTCCAGCGACGGCTGAATGATTTTTCCCGGATAATCAGCAAACTCATGCATATTGATGTCCTGAATCCTGACATGGACGCCGGCTCCATGTACATAAGCATCCAGCATCGGCAAGGATCGCCGTTCCAGTTCCGATATCAAATCCATCGGGTCTGCAGCTTCAATTCGCAACAATTGTCCGGGAATCGCCCGTTTTAAGTGAGATGGTGTGGCGGACGCAATGAGCCTGCCTTCAAAAATAAAGCCTATTTCATCACAGTGCTCCGCTTCGTCCATAAAATGCGTTGTAACCATTATGGTTGTTCCGCTCGCAGATAATTCATAAATAATATCCCAGAACATACGACGGGATTTTGGATCCACGCCACCGGTCGGTTCATCCAGAAATAAAATAGTCGGGCGATGTAAAATGGAGCTTCCTAACGCGAGCCGTTGTTTCCAGCCGCCGGAAAGATTTGCAGTCAACTCATTTTCCCGTCCGCTTAAACCCGCCATTCGGATCATTTCAGCAATTCGTTCTGCTCTTACAGTCTTCGTTAAACTATACATTCCCGCATAAAATTCCAGATTTTCACGGACGCTCAAATCATCATACAAGCTGAATTTTTGCGACATATAGCCAATATTGGCCTTGATGGCTTCACTTTGGCGAATGATATCCAAGCCCATAACCGTTCCGCTTCCGCCCGAAGGTTCCAGAATCCCGCAAAGCATCCGAATGGTCGTAGATTTTCCCGACCCGTTCGGACCCAAAAAACCATAAATTCCCCCCTGACGTATTTTTAGGCTGACTTTGTCCACCGCAGTAAATTTTCCAAAGGTCCGAGTCAGCTCATGAGTTTCTACCGCCCACATTTATGCCACCTCCCGGGCTAACGCCACGAACACGTCTTCCAACGTAGGCGAAACTTCTTCCAGCATAAAATCTTCAAATCCCTGGCGTTGCAAAGCATCCGTCACAATTTTTCTCGCCCGTATCGGATCTTCAGCAACAAGATGATATTTTTCTCCAAAAGCATTGATATCGACCAGGCCGCATCCCTCAAGAATCCTTTTGACGCTCCTGTCGGCAAGTGCAAGTTCCAAAATTTTATACGGGTACTGCTCGCGCATTTCTGCCGGTGTTGCGCAGGATACAATGCGACCTTCATGCATGAAGGCAACTCGGGTACACAATTCCGCTTCATCCATATAGGGAGTCGAAACAAAAACCGTCATCCCTTCCTTATTTAAACGATACAGCATCTGCCAGAATTCGCGGCGGGATACCGGATCCACACCTGTAGTCGGTTCATCCAGAAAAAACAGTTGGGGTTTGTGCATCAATCCGGCCGCCAACGCAAGTTTCTGTTTCATGCCGCCGGACAAATTGTCCGCCAGACGGTTGGCAAACGGCAACAGATTGGTAAAAGACAAAATTTCTCTCGCCCTGCTTTCAATAGCCGTAGCTGATGTTCCATACATGGAGCCAATCAGATGAATATTTTCCAAGACGGTCATGTCGCGATACAAACTGAATTTTTGCGGAATATAGCCAATCAATTTTTTGACGGCTTCAATATTGGAGCTTCCCATCACTTTTACACTTCCCGCGGAAGGATCAACAACCCCAAGAATCATCCGCATGAGCGTTGTCTTGCCGGCGCCGTCCGGTCCCACCAATCCGAAAATTTCGCCGGTGTCTACCGTAAGGTCAACCGAATGGACGGCTGTAACCGAATTAAATTGTTTTGTAAGGCCCTGTATTTGAATCATTCGAGAATCACATCCGCCGGCAGTCCTGGTTTCATCATTCCTTCCGTGTTTTCAATTTTCACTTTGACTGCAAACACCATATTGGCCCGTTCTCGCTGGGTAATGCTCTGCCGGGGCGTATACTCCGCGTTCTGACTAATCTCTTTTATTTCACCCCGAAATGTTTTTTCCGGGTAAGCATCAATTTTTACTTTTGCCGTCTGCCCAAGACGAATTTGCCCCAGTTGTTCCGTCGAAACATAGATTTTGACCCAGCAATCACGAGTGTCGCCAATGGTGGCAATGGCCGCGCCGGCATTTACAAACTCACCCTTTTCATAGTTTTTGGATAAAACCCGACCGGCCAACGGACTTGTGATCGTCGTATCGACAATTTGTGTGCGGCTAGCGGCCAACACGGCATCAGAACGTTCAACTTCGAGCCGCTGCGCTTCAATCGTTTCCGGTCGACTGCCCGCCTGAAGCAGACTATAACGCGATTGTGCAGCCAATAACGAATTGGTTGCCACTTCATGCGCCGAGCGACTGGTATCCAACTGTTGCGTCGAAATTGCGCCTTCCTGAAACAGTTGGGAATAACGGACATAATCCGTTTGAGCTTTAATTGCCTGAGATTTTGCAGCAGCTAAATTAGCGGCTGCTTCTTGCAGTTCCTGACTTCGCGCGCCCTGTTTCAAATCGCGCAACTGCGCCTTTGCTTTAGCCAAGGCTGCTTCATCACGCAACAATTGTGCTTTTAAATCCGGTCTGTCAATCACGGCAACTACCTGCCCGGCAGTTACCGAATCTCCTTCCTTTATCTTCAGTTCTACCAGATACCCGCCGACTTTGGGAGTAATATCTGTTTTGGTCACTTCAATCGTTCCGGTGGCTGTAATTCCTTTTTCTGTCCGTCCATACAGCTTATAACCGGCTATTCCAAAAGCCAGCGCCGCAATAATGCAGATCAGCGCAATTTTTATTTTTGTTTTATTATTTTTTACGGATGCCTCCACTTGTCAGTCCCTCCCCATCCCTTTGAGATAAATCGTCAATGCCGCCTCTATAAAATCCTGGTCCTGCTGGATTGACTTTGGCATCACAGCCTTCGTAACTTCCCGGAGAACAAAATAAAAATTGATCATTCCCGCTAACGATAGCGT
>CAZSRN010000204.1:0-4363 GCA_964609115.1 uncultured Veillonellaceae bacterium
AAATTTTCACCGAAACTTCATACCCTGACCCTTTTCCTCGTACTGTTTGGAATGTTCTTTCTCACACAACCGGCTGCGGCGGCCGTTCGAGTATTCGAGGAGTCAGGCGTGGACTCTTTGGCTGCACAGGATATCCGGTCCGCCGTCGATGCTTTCGAACAGTTGCTCAAAAACGAAATGGGAACTGAGCTGACACAATCCGTCAGCCTGTATGTTTGCCCTGACCGGGACAGTTATCTGCGCGTGCGCCAACGCGAACTACGTGAAAGTAAAGATGTCGCCGAAAAAGCGGACAAGGTGTTTGGCGGCGAATGGTACAACAAATCCGGGTTCGGCGTAATTATCATGGACCTGTCCACGCCGGCGCTCAAAACCGGACAAAATCGGGTCTCAGCCGTGGGGCGGCAGTTGTTTTATCAAGCAGTTTACCAATGGGCCGGAGACGACTTCACCCAAAAATCGCTGCAGTGGCTCGCCGAAGGCACGGCGGATTTGGTGGGATCCCAGGTAGGAGAAATGACCGGCTACGAAAGCGTGGAAAAGTGGAAATTGGATCGTTTCAATACCTTGCGAAATTTGAAACGCGCCGTTTCTCCACAGGAAATCGTACACCGGGATCCGCAAGCCTGGGTTCGCTTCACGCAGGAAGGCCGTAAGCCTGCTGAAATGGCGGACTTAATGGTCTTTTTCCTGATGAAGCAGAAAGGACTGCCTTCCATTGCTTCTTATTTTAAAAAACTACCTGCCGTCTCAAGCGACAAGGCTTTCGAAACAGCTTTTGGCAACGAATTGGGCCAGTACTTGAGTGACTTTCAAGCCTGGTATATCGTTTCCATGGGGGAACCGGCAAAAATTCAGGTTGGCGTGCGCGGGGCCGTACCGGACGATACCCGCGCGTACTATGAAAAAGGAGCCGAACTGGCCCGCCAGTTGGCGTTTGATTCCTGGAACGGGCAGTTGAAAGATGCGTTGCGGGTAGTTCTGACCGAAAATCGTGATACTTATGTTGCAACGATGGCGCGCGAGTTCGGGCTTTCTTCCGAACAAGCGGCCGCTCAAGCCAAAAACGAGTTTTGGACTGACCGTGGCAGCGTTATTGTGATGAATGTGGCAACCATGCCCGAACCGGAAGACAAGATTTATCAAATCGCATTTGTAGTACTCAGCCGTTTGATTGATGAAGCCGGCGGAGCCGCAAACATGAGCAATATGAAATGGCTGTCTTATGGCACGGCCAGCGTGATGGCCGCCCGCTCGGCGGAACGCTCGGGCTTTGCCCGTTATGGCGATTTTCAAGGCGCCTGGGAATATGGACTGTCGGGCAGTCGTTCTTGGCCCAGTCCAGCCCAACTGATGACCCAAGCCAATTGGTCCGCCGCCGCGGAAAAACATGGCCCGAACGCCGTCCGTGGCGTGTCGGCGCTTTCCACCCATTATCTGGCCGACAAGTATGGCGGCTATGTAAAAATTGGCGAATGGCTAAAAGCGACAAATGCCTCCGGCAATCCGGCGGCATCTTTCCAAAAGATCTACGGCATGACCAGTTCTCAGCTATGGGATAGGGCCCGGGATTTTGTAGAGCCGTATCAGGGCGGCTGGACGCCTTCGTCTTCTAATGCATCAGAAGGAATTGATTAACGCTTCAATAAATGGAGGATATGTATGCCTACCCAGTTGTATTACTACTCCGGCTCCGGAAATTCGTTGTGGGTTGCCCGTCAACTGGCCAGTCGTCTCAACGAGCCCGTTGACCTGATTTCTTTAGGAACCTCTTATTCATTGCCTGATGCAAGCTGCGACCGAATCGGCCTTGTTTTCCCGGTTCATATGTGGGGATTGCCGAGACGGGTTGTCGATTTTATTCAACAACTGCAACCGCATTCCCATTGTTTTTACTTTGCCCTGGCGCTAAATGCCGGTCAAGTCGCCGGAACCCTGCTGCAACTGCAGCAGCAATTGTTGCGCCGAGGCATCGAATTGAATGTGGGATTTGAGCTAAAAACGCCATCCAACTACATTCTTTGGAATGGTGCACAACCGGCGGAAAAACAGCAGAAACTATTTGCGCAGGTCCGGCAAAGACTTGGCCAGATCGCCGATACGGTGCAAAACAGCCACCAGGGGCCAATCGAAAAAGGCCCCTGGTGGCAAAACACCTTGTTTTCATTTATCAACAAAATTGCATTTCCGCGAGTTCCCGGCTTGGACAAGGAATTTTGGTCTGATGAAAAATGCAACAGTTGCGGAATTTGCTCACAAGTCTGCCCTTCCGGCAATATTCGCATGGAAAACGGGCGGCCTGTATGGCTGCACCACTGTGAGCAATGCTTGGCCTGTTTGCAATGGTGTCCACAGGAAGCGCTCCAGTATGCGCAGAAAACTTCCGGCAAAAAACGTTACCGTCATCCAGAGGTTTCATTAGCGGATATGCTGGCAGCCGCTAAAAAGACCGCGCCGTAGCCGTGTTATTTCTGAGGAGCTGCCTTCCGCACATAGTGCGGCATTTCAAACGGGATTTCTAACGATAGTTCTACCAGTCCGGCATATTCTCCATTTTGAAACCAGGGCGCTTGATGGATCAATTTTTTAATTCCGCTTTTTTCGATGGTATAAGTATTGGTTGCCTGTGTTTCCAGCATTGCTATCACTTTCGACCGGGCGGGTTCGGGATGGCAGTCTAACAGACTCTGTCCGACCCAATTCCCTCCGAATCCTTTTCTGGCTTTTTCGTTCATTTCTACGATCATTCCTTTGGTGTCACAAACCGTTACTGCTCCGGAAAACTCTTTGGCCCAGTCGATGCCTTCCATGGTATTGAATATCTCCCTTCGCGCAAAAATATGTACCTGAATTATAACGCGAAAACACATTTTTGTCCCGGAGTCCACGCTTAAGGAAGGTGTTTTCCTTGAACCAAAAGCGCAAACTCTTGCTGATCGGCGTCATTGTTCTGTTTCTGGGGCTCCTTTTCGCATGGAAAATAAGCGGTTCATCCGTTACCGGGCTCGTCCGGAATTTCATTTTGCAAACAGCTTCGAACGCTGTGAACGGCACACTTTCTGTCGGCGATGTTCATTTTTCCTTGTCCGGCCATCTGGTCGCCAAACAGGTCGAACTCAAGGACAAATCGGGAGGCCTGATTGCCTCCGCACAGACTTTATCGATTGATTTTGATTTGATGGATCTCTTAAGCCGACGATTTGATGTGGAACGAGTTCGCAAAATCAGCGTTGAAGGCCTGGTGCTCAACCTTATTCGCGACAAGAATGAACGCTGGAATGCCAAAGAAGCGTTGCGAAAAACTCAGGAAAAGCCCTCAGCTCCGTCTGCAATTTTCCGGGGAAAAGTTGTCGCTACGAACGCCGCCGTTACCGTAGCTACTCCCGACAGTCACTACTCTTTTAAAAAAGTGGATGGAACGCTTGATTTTGCCAAATATCCAGAGATCGCAATGGATCTGACGTCCAAAGAAGGTGCTTCCAACCTGTCCGCCAAAGGTTCTTGGAATTTCGACGGCGGAGGAAAAATTGCCATATCTGCTGAAGCAGTCGACCCAACAGTCTTTGCCCCCACTGCTCCGCTAAAAGGCGCAACCAACGCCACCGCCGAACTATCCGGAACTACCGACAAGCCTATAGCCAACGGTTCTTTCAAGATTCCGGCCGGTACGTTGGGCGATCAATCGTTTACCCATGCCGCAGGGGATTTTTCCTTTGCGGACAACGCCCTGTCGCTTGTGAATGTCAAGGCTAACAGTCTGGGCGGCTCGATTACCGCCAACGGCCCTTTGTATATTGACTCTCTTCGCTATGTGCAGAAACTGTCCGGACAGAATCTTGACAGTTCACTGCTTTCTGAGAAAGACATCAACGGTCGCCTGAGTTTCTCGGCCGATGTCCGTGGGCAGGAGTCCTGGGCGGGCGCGAACGCCGATGGAACTTTCAGCATGGGGCCCGGTTCGATGTCCGGGATTTCTTTTGACGCGCTGACAGGAAACTTCTCCAAACGAGGCAGTTCTACCCGCTATTATAATCTGCGGGCAACCATTGCCGGACAAACCATATACATCGGAGATGCCAATAGTTTGGAAAGTGTTAAAACGCTCTTTAAAGCACCGGGGTTGACCAGCCTGCCAAAACTTCCTGTTCCCGCTGCACCAAAATCACCCGTTGCTCCCTCCTTGCCCCAAGCTCCAAAACTCCCGCGCTTGTTTTAGCGAAGGTATGGGAAGACGTCCGCACATATAAAAGAGGGCAATAGCCATTTATGGCTATTGCCCTCTTTTTATCTTCCAGTCGTCTATCAGCTTTTATGGTTTCCGTTTGTAGGCTTCCGAAGCATCCCAGCGCCATTGCCAGTTCTG
>CAZSRN010000205.1:0-1427 GCA_964609115.1 uncultured Veillonellaceae bacterium
ATGTGCGGGGCGCCGATTGTAGTGTCTGGGGCCACGGTCGGCGCGATAGAACTGTTTTCTCAACGTCCGGAAGCATATTCGTTGGAGAATGCCCTTCTTTTGAAGCAGTTTGCCCAATTGGCCGCCGTGGCGGTGCAGGCAGCCCGCAGCATGGAACAATTTCGGCAGACTGCGGATGAGCGGGATTTATTATATGAAATTATGGGTTTTGTATCCGCATCGATGCCGCCGGCGCAATTGCTGTCCAAAGTGGCCGATACCTTGAGCAATTATTTTTGCGCGCATGCGGTGGCGTCTTTTGCCGTACAACGGTTGCCGCACATCAACAAAACGACGGAGGTGCTGACCCGGAATTTTTCCCGCACCGATATTGAAAATCTCAAGGGAATTTTTGTCGAACGCTGGCCGGCAAGTTCAAACGATGCCGAGGACGGCATACTGAACCTGAGCGAACGTCAACAGGCCTTTACGGTTACTTTCTCAGGCGGAAAGTCAATTTATGTTTTGCCGCTGTTTTCCAGGGATTTTTTGCAGGGCATCATTGTTCTGCTTTGGGAATATGATCGCAGAATCGATTATTACCGGCATATGGAAAGCATGATGAATATTGTGGCGGGCCAGACGGCGCTGGGGCTTGAACGCCATCATCTATTCACTGGAGTTGAAAAAATCGGACTGACGGATGAGTTGACCGGATTGTCGAATCGGCGGATGTTCAATTATCTGATGGAGAGGGAGATTAACCGCAGTCGGCGCTATGGCCGTCCTCTCAGCCTGGTAATGATCGACATTGACTATTTCAAAAAGATCAACGACACATGGGGTCATCAGGCAGGAGATTTGGTTTTGCGCGAATTGGGAGCGCTGATGCGGGAAAATTTCCGGCGGCTGGATGTTCCGGTGCGCTACGGCGGAGAGGAATTTGCTGCGATTTTGCCGGAAACGTCTCTGGAGGAGGCCATTCAAATTGCCGAGCGGTATCGGGTCGTAGTGGAGCAAAACCAATTTCTGTTTGGCAAAGAGAGAATTCCGGTCACGATTAGTTTGGGGGTTGCGTCCATTGGAAACTCCCCGGTTTCGGAAGATCTGGATGCGGAAGAACTTTTGCAGGTCGCTGATCGCGCGTTGTATCAGGCAAAGCAAAATGGGAGAAACCGAATTGCAGCCGGGCGTGGAGTGTAAGCGTTGTACAGGGCGGAAGTGAAAAGTTTTGAGTTTCAGCAGGGGAACCGGTTTGCCGGTGCGAATAGTTATAAAGCTGCAACAACGTTGAAAAAATAATGAAAATGTAAAACACAGGAGGGTGACGGACGAATGATGAAAAGCAGAAAAAATTTAATTCTCATGACTGTCGTGATGGCACTGGCGCTGGTGCTGGCAGGGTGTGGCGGCAAAAAGGAAGAACCGAAAAAAGAGGCGCCCAAAGC